>NZ_BAAADB010000015.1 GCF_039522025.1 Deinococcus depolymerans
ACGGCAGGCAGCTCAGAATGCTGAAAAGTACGTCCTGACCGGGATGGAGCAGGACGGACTCCTGCTTAAGGCCGCGTGACACGACATCGGCAGGGAAGTGGAAACTCTTGGTTAACAGATCGGTGGGTTGGCGGGGTGCGAACGGAACAGACGGCCGTCCGGATGACGGGTTGCGGGCGTGGGCGGCGGATCGGCCTTCTGGGCGGGCGCCTGAGGCCCGGCGTTCTGGCGGCCCGTGACACAATGCCCGCGTGACCCACGACCGCATCATGTCTGCCCTGACCACGCCGTCTGCCTCTCCGCTGCTGGCGCTGGATATCGGCGGCACCAGCATGCGGGCGGCGCTGGTCGAGGCGGGCGGGCGTGTGCTGGAACGGCTGGAAACCCGCACGCCCCGCCCGGCCACGCCGGACGCGGTGCTGGCGGCCATGACGGAACTGGCCGCGCCGCTGGCCGGGCAGGCGGGCGCGGTGGGTGTGGCCTGTGCGGGCGCGGTGGCTGCCGGGCGGGTCACGGCGACGGCGGCGCACACCTTTCCCGGCTGGACGGACGTGCCGCTGGCCGCGCGGCTGGGCCTGGGGCTGGGGTTGCCGTGCGCGGCGCTGAACGACGCGCGGGCCGCCGCGTGGGGTGAGGCGCGGGCCGGGGCGGGGCGCGGCGTGAACGAGTTCATGTTCGTGACGGTCAGTACCGGGGTGGGCGCGGGACTGGTGCTGGGTGGGCGGCTGCACCTGGCCGGGAACGGCCTGGACGCCGAGCTGGGGTTCGTGAGTGTGCCGGCGGCGTGGGGGCCGGGCGCCCAGGTGCCGGGGCTGGGGCGGCTGGGGCCGCTGGAGTTCGAGTCGAGTGGCACGGCGCTGGGCGCGCAGGCGGCGGCGCTGGGCTTCGGGGACGCGCGGGCGCTGTGCGACGCGGCGGACGCCGGGGATGGGCGGGCGCTGGAGGTGACGGGCCGCGCGGCGGCGCTGCTGGCCTGGAAGTGCGCGGACGTGGCGGCGCTGCTGGGCGTCACGCGGGTGGCGTTCGGCGGGAGCGTGGGCCTGCGCGCCGGGTTCCTGGGGCAGGTGCGCGCGGCGCTGGAGGCCTTCCCGGAGCGGTACCGACCCGAGCTGGTGCACGCGGCGCTGGGCGCGGACGCGGGACTGATCGGCGCGGCGTTGTGGGCAGGCGCGTCAGGTGGGGCCGCCCAGGGGTGAGCGGGCGGCGACGATCCAGCCGTCCTGCACGGTCGGGAACGGGGCCTGAAGCAGCGTGACCAGCAGGCGTTCCTCGCCCGGCGGCGTGGTGACGGGGTGCCAGTGGCCGGCGCACTGAACCTGAATGCAGTAGCGGCCGCTGCCGGGGTCCGGCTGCACGTGGTAGTTGCCGATGGGGTGGGTGCCGCTGGGCAGGGTGGGGACGTGCAGGGCAGGGATGGGCATGCGGGAACCTCCTGTCGGGGGTGGGGTGACGGGGTCATGGTGGCGGGCAGGGCGTGACTGGCGCGTGACTGCGGGTCATCAGCCCCCTCACGCCACTTTTCAATTGCAAGGTTTCCGGGCCACTTCTGGACTGCCGCTCAGGCCGCCGGGCCAGTTTTCTGCCGTCTGACAGCGTGTTTACGGTCCCCCTTGCGGCGTGTTAGCCTCACGGCACTTCAACCCGCACGACCCAAAGGAGACCGATGACCACCACCCATCTGGAAGGCCTGCTGCCTTTCGAGCACGAACCGTACCACGCCTTTCAGGACGAGGCGGTCGCCGCCCGCCAGCGCGACGCCTTCCGGGCCGTGCGTGAGGCGTACGTGGGCCGCACCTTCCCGCTGATCGTCGCTGGACAGGAAGTCCAGGGGGACGGCACCTTCGCCGTACGCAACCCCGCCGACACCCGCGAGACGCTGTGGCACTTCCAGAACGCCACGCCCGCGCAGCTGCAGCAGGCCGTGGCGGCGGCGCAGGCCGCCTTCCTGGAGTGGCGCCGCACCGACCCGCTGCAACGCGCCAGCATCTTCAAGCGGGCCGCCGATCTGCTGCGCGCCCGCCGCATGGAATTCAACGCGGTCATGACGCTGGAGAACGGCAAGAACTGGGCCGAGGCGGACGGCGAGGTGGCCGAGTCGGTGGATCACTTCGAGGTCTTCGCGCGTGAAACGCTGCGCTGGGCGCAGGGCAAGGCCGTGTACCCCATGCCGGACGAGCACGTGACCACCGTGTACGAGCCGCTGGGCGTGGTGGCCTGCATCAGCCCGTGGAACTTCCCGAGCGCGATTCCGCTGGGCATGGCGCTGGGCGCGCTGGCCGCCGGGAATACGGTGCTGTGGAAACCTGCCGGGGAGACGCCGCTCTCGTCGTACCTGATGGTCGAACTGCTGTTCGAGGCGGGCCTGCCCCGGAACGCCGTGCAGTTCCTGACCGGCACGGACGACGTGCTGGGCGACCCGCTGGTGGACCATCCGGGCGTGCGGATGATCGCCTTCACCGGCAGCAAGGAGATCGGCTGCCGCATCTACGAGCGGGCCGCGCGGGTGCAGCCGGGCCAGCGGTGGCTCAAGCGCGTGATCGCCGAGATGGGCGGCAAGGACCCCACGGTCGTGTGTGCGGACGCGGACATCAAGGCCGCCGCGACCGGCATCGTGCAGGCCGCGTTCGGGTACAGCGGCCAGAAGTGCAGCGCCTGCTCCCGCGTGATCGCGGAAGACAGCGTGTACGACGACCTGCTGGCCCGCGTGACCGAGAAGACCCGCGCCCTGACGGTCGGCCTGCCCGAGGAGAACGCCGCCATCGGCCCGGTCATCCATCAGGGCAGCGCCGACCGCATCGCGCAGTTTGTCGAGGCGGGCCGCACGACCGCGCGGCTGGTGCTGGGCGGAGACACGCCCGACACCGGGGACCGCGTGGGCGGCTACGTCTCCCCCACCCTGTTCGCGGACGTGGACCCGGCCGATCCGCTGTTCCAGCAGGAGATTTTCGGGCCGGTCCTGACCTTCACCCGCGCCCGCGACTGGGAACACGCCATCGAACTGGCGAACGACTCCGAGTACGGCCTGACCGCCGCGTTCTACTCGCGCGACCCGCACAAGATCGCGGTGGCCCGCCGGGACATGCACGTGGGGAACCTGTACATCAACCGCAAGTGCACGGGCGCCCTGAGCGGCACGCACGCCTTCGGCGGGTACGGCATGAGCGGCACGAACGCCAAGGTCGGCGGCCCCGACTACCTGTTCTGGTTCCTGCAGACCAAGACCGTCGCCCAGCGGTACTGACCGGGGCGTGCGGCGCCTGATCCGCAGCGGCAGGCCCGGTCCGCTGCGGGTGAGGACTATGCGGCCGTCCCGTGACCTCTGCCCCGCGCATTTTCTGGAACACTAGGCCCCATGACTGATCCGAACCGTACCGAACGAACCCAGATGGCCTTCGCGCGCCTGCTGCCCAAACTGTTCCGGGGTGGGCAGGCCTTCGTGGGCGTCGAGGCGTCCCTGAGCAGCCTGGACGCCGACATGGCCACCACCCGCCCGGCGGGCCTGCCGCACTCGGTGGCGGAACTCGTGGCGCACGTGAACTGGTGGAACCGCTGGATGCTGGACATCATCGAGATGGGCGAGGCGCAACCCTACCCGAAACACGCCGCCGAAACGTGGCCGGTGGTGGCCAGTGAGGACTGGCCGCGCGTGAAGAACGAGTTCTACGAGCTGCTGGCCCGCATCGACCCGCACGCCGCCCGGCCGGACCTCGCGAACCCCGTGAACCACGAGGAGACCATCGGGGAACTGCTGGCCGACATGGCGCTGCACACCGCGCATCACTTCGGGCAGGTCGTGACGGTCCGGCAGGCGCTGGGGGCGTGGCCGCCCGCCGGTGGGGGCGACACGTGGTGAGCAGCCCGGACGTACTGACGGCCCCGGTCGAGGCGGCCCGGCCCGCCCGCACCCGTGGCTTCGAGGTGGTCGCGGCCGCGCACCGCGTTCACCCGGACGCGCCCATCACGCTGCCCCGGCGCGGGTCGCGGCAGGCGGCCGGGTACGACTTCTTCACGCCGGTGGCGTTCACGGTGCCGCCCGGCGGGCGCGTGGTGGTCGCCACGGACGTGAAGGCGTTCATGGGGCCGGGCGAGGTGCTGTCCATCTACCCGCGCTCGTCGGTGGGGATGCGGGCGGTCATGATCACGAACACGGTCGGCATCATCGACGCGGACTTCCACGGCAATCCCGGCAACGACGGGAACATCCGTATCGCCCTGCACAACCTGGGCGACGAGGCGTACTCGGCGCAGGCCGGGGACCGCTTCGCGCAGGGCGTCTTCAGCGCATACCTGCTGGCCGACGGTGACGACGGCAGCGCCCCCACCCGCACGGGCGGGCACGGCCACACCGGCCGCTGACCTCCCCTCCTTCCAGACACTCTCTCTCTTTGCGCACAAGGAACCCAGCCCATGTCGAACGTGTTCTACCGCAGCCGCAAGCCGTACCCGACCGCCGTTTCCGCGGGCGGGGTGTTCATTCAGGACGATCAGGGTCGCTCGTACCTGGACGGGTCGTCCGGGGCGCTCGTGGCGAACGTGGGGCACGGGCGCACCGAGGTGGCGCAGGCCATGGCGGAGCAGGCGGCGCGGCTGGCGTTCGTGCACGGCTCGCAGTTCTCCAGTGACGTGCTCGAAACGTACGCCTCGCGGCTGACCGGGTTCCTGAACCTGCCCGGTTACCGCTTCTGGGCGGTGTCGGGCGGGTCCGAGGCGAACGAGAGTGCCATCAAGCTCGCGCGGCAGTACCACGTCGAGCGGGGCGAACCGGGGCGCTTCCGGGTGGTCACGCGCGTGCCCAGTTACCACGGCGCGAGCCTGGGGGCGCTGGCCGCGTCGGGCATGGGTGCGCGGCGCGAGGTGTACGTCCCACTGATGCGCCCGGACGCGTGGCCGAAACTGCCGAAACCCGACCCGTCCCTGAGCGGCGAGGCCGACGCCGAACGTCTGCGGGCCCTGCTGGAGAAGGTCGGACCGGAGTCGGTCGCGGCGTTCATGTGCGAGCCGGTGGTGGGCGCGTCGGACGCGGCGCTCGCCCCGAACGCCGGGTATCACGCCCGGATTGCCCAGATCTGCCGGGAGTACGGCGTGCTGTTCATCGCGGACGAGGTCATGGCGGGCATGGGCCGCTGCGGGGCGCCGCTCTCCGTGCGCCTGCACGACCCGCAGGTCACGCCGGACCTCGTGGTGCTCGGCAAGGGACTGGCCGCCGGGTACGCGCCCCTGGCCGGCGTGATGGCCTCCGCGCAGGTGTTCGACACGGTCATGAACGGCAGCGGCGCGTTCAAGCACGGCTTCACGTACGCCGGGCATCCGGTCAGCGTGGCGGCGGGCCTGAGCGTGCTGGACATCGTGGAGCGCGAGGAACTGGTGCGGGCTGCGCAGGAACGCGGCAAGCAGTTGCTTGACGGCCTTCGCGCCCTGCAGGGCCGCCACCCCGGCGTGCTGGAGGTGCGCGGGCACGGCCTGCTGCTGGGCGTGATCCTGGGTGACCCCGCCACCGGGCAGCCACATGCCACCCCCGGCGTGGCCGAGCGGGTCGCCGCTGCCGCCCGCGACGCCGGGCTGCTCACGTACCCCGGCAGCGGCGCGCTCGACGGCGTGCGCGGCGACCACCTGCTGCTGGGGCCGCCCCTGAGCATCACAACGGGCGAGGTCACGCTGCTGCTGGAGCGGCTGGACACGGCGCTGGAACGCGGGTTGTAAAGCGGCAGTACCTGTAAAACGGATTCCGTCTGTTTCGTTGACAACCCGGCAGGGCACCGGGTTGCCAACTCCACGCCCGGAGGGGCGCCCTGCTCCTACTCGCATCTGCTCGGATGGAACGGTTTTTGCAAACCATTCCATCCGAGTCCGTCTTATACGGACTGCCGTTTGTTTCGCCGACAATCCGGAACTTCACCGGATTGCCAGCTCCACGTCCGGAACCCGTTTCTCTCTTTCTCGCATCCGCTCGGATTGAACGGGCTTTGCAGCCCATTCAATCGGAGTCCGTATTACCCGTCGCTGGGCGTGCGTTTCTTGGGTTTGCTGGCGGCGAACGCGGCGAGGCGGGCCGTGACCTGCGGGGGCGTGCGGGTCAGCAGGTCGCGGGCGTTCGGGTGGGTCTGCACGAAGGCCTCCACGCGGCCGATCATGGTGTCGAACACGTCCTGCGGCATGTCCAGTGCCGGGGTCAGGCGCACCGTGCGTTTGCTGCTGAGGCTGAGGTTCGCCATGACGCCCGCGCCGTGCAGTTCGCGCAGCGCGAGGATGGCGGTCGCCTCGAACACCAGTTCCTTGAGGGCGCCGGGCAGGGGCACCCCGACCATCGGCTGGAACTGCAGGGCGAACAGCATGCCCTGCCCACGCACCGCCTGCAGCAGTTTCGGGAAGCGTACCTGGAGGGCCTGGAGGCGCGCGAGACCCTCTGCGCCCAGGCGGGCGCTGCGGGCGGGCAGGTCGTTCTCGATGAGGTACTCCAGGCTTTTCATGCCGACGGCCATGGCGAGGGAGCCGCCGCCGAAGGTGTTGCTGTGGCGTTTGCTGCTCAGGCCGCCCAGCATCTTCTTGTAGATGGGCGCGCGGACGATGGTGGCGCCCACGGCGGTCATGCCGCCGCCCAGCGGTTTGGCGAGCGTGATGATGTCGGCGTCCAGGCCCTGCGCGGCCGATTCGAACCAGTGGCCGGTGCGGCCCAGGCCGGTCTGGATCTCGTCGGCGATGACGGTGATGCCGTGCTGGCGGCACAGTTCGCCGACGCCGCGCAGGAACCCGGCGGGCGGGATGTTCACGCCGCCCTCGCCCTGGATGGGTTCAATCACGACGCAGCCCACGTTGTCCGGGCCGACCCGGCGGATCAGGGTGCGCAGGGCGTCCAGGTCGCCGTAGGGGCTGGTCAGTGCGCCCGGCACGAGCGGCCGGAAGATGTCCTGGTACTCGGGGTTCGGCGTGAGGCTCAGGCTGCCGAGCGTCTTGCCGTGGTACCCGCTGGCGAACGAGATCTGGAATTTCGCTTTCGGCCTCCAGGCCTTGGCGAATTTCAGGGCGCCCTCGACGGCCTCGGTGCCGCTGGAGCAGAAGAACACCTGACTGTCCGCGTGGCTGGGCAGTTCGCGGGCCAGCAGCCGCACGAGGTTCGCTTCCAGCGCGGCGCGCCACGGGCCGGTGCTCTGCTGCGGGAGGCTCATGGCGCGGTTCTCGCGCAGGAACGCCTGCATGAACTCCGTGATGGCGGGCGGCATGTCCCCGAAGGGCGTGGCGGCGTATCCGCTGGCGTTGATGCGGCGCACGCCCCGCTCGTCCTCCAGTTCCCAGGGCGTGACGCGGCTGAACGGCCCGGCGAGGCCGAGCACGTCCAGGCCGTACAGGAGTTCCTCGTTGCCGTGCGCGAGTTCCAGGCGGCGCACGTCGGCGCCACTCAGGCGCCCTTCGAGCACGTCGCTGGTCGTGATGAAACCGGGGGGCAGAACAGACATGGGACGCAGTCTAGCCGCGTGAGCCGTGAGACGCGCCGCCTGCGTCCCGCCCGGCCCTCAGGACCCGGACGGTGGCAGTGCCCTCAGCAGGGCCGGGACGCCGCCGGGGTAGGCGCGGGCGTCCAGACCGTCGGTGTTCAGGTAGCGGGCGGCCAGGGTGCTGCGCACGCCCCGTTCGCACAGGACCAGCAGCGGCCCGAGGTCGCGGGTCAGGCCGTGCGTGCCGTTCTCGATGTCGTCCAGGCTGAGCACACGCACGGGCCGGCCGGTCAGGTCCGCGAGGGACGGGGAACGCAACGCCTCGGGGCGCAGGTCGATCAGGGTCACGCCGTCGGGCAGCGAGGAGGGCGGGGGGGCGGGCGGGGTCATGCCCGCAGCATAGGGGGGCGCGGGGCGGGCTCGGGGGTGGCGGGCACATTCACGGGCCCGCACTCGGCTATGCTGGCCCGCATGGAAGACATCTCTCCGCAGGAAGGGCAGCGCCGCGTGCAGGCCGGGGCGCTGCTGGTGGACGTTCGCGAGCCGAACGAGTTCGAGGAAGTGCACGCCGACGGCGCCACGCTGATTCCCCTCAGTGAGTTCGAGGCGCGCTTCGCGGAACTCCCGAAGGACCGCGAACTGGTCATGATCTGCCGCAGCGGCGCCCGCAGCGCCCGCGCCGGGGAGTACCTGCAGGCGCAGGGGTACGCGCAGGTCGTGAACCTCGCCGGGGGTACCCTGGCCTGGGTGAACGAGGGGCTGCCCACCGCGACCGGCCCGGAGGTCCGCCAGTGACGCTGCCCACCGAGGCGCAGGTCCTGGAGGCCCTGAAGGTCGTCAAGGACCCGGAAATTCCCGTGAACGTGGTGGACCTGGGCCTGATCTACGGCGTGGACATCGCCGAGAGCGGACTGATCGACATCACCATGACCCTGACGAGCGTGGGTTGCCCGGTGCAGGACCTGATCCGCGCGGACGCCGAGATGGCCGTCAGTCGCCTGGACGGCGTGACCGAGGTGAACGTGGAGTTCGTGTGGACGCCGCCATGGGGTCCGGACAAGATGACCGACGACGGCAAGCGCCAGATGCGCATGTTCGGCTTCAACGTCTGATCCGGACTCCGATTGAATGGGCTGCAAAGACCATTCAATCCGAGCGGATGCGAGCAGGAGAAAAACGGGTTCCGGACGTGGAGCTGGCAATCCGGTGAACTTCCGGATTGTCGGCGAAACAAACGGAATCCGTCTGATCCGGACCGACCTGTAGCAGGAAGCCCCCGACACCAGAGGTCGGGGGCTTCTCGTGTGGGGGGGGTCAGCTGCGGTTGCGGGCCAGACCCAGCACGTTCAGGAACTGCGCGAGGGCCATGGCGAACCCGGCGACGTAGGTCAGGGCAGCGGCGGTCAGGACGGCCTGCGCGCCCTTGTGCCCTTCGGCGCTGCCGGTCAGGTTGCCGGCTTGGAGGTACGCCAGGGCGCGGCGGCTGGCGTCGAATTCGACCGGCAGGGTGATCAGGTGGAACAGCAGCGCCGCTCCGAACAGGATCACGCCGACCCAGATCAGGCCCGTGAGTTGCAGGGCGATCCCGGCCATCAGCAGCCACGGGGCGAGGTTCATGCCGAGGTTCAGGGGCACGGCGAGGCGGCCGCGCAGCAGCAGGGCGGGCATGCGGACCCGGTCCTGGATGGCGTGTCCGACCTCGTGTGCGGCGACGGCCATGGCGCTCACGCTGGGGACGCCGTACACGCCCTCGCTGAGGTTCACGGTCTTGCGGATGGGGTCGTAGTGGTCGCTGAGGTGGCCGGGAACGGCGTTGACGGGCACGTGGCCCAGGCCGTTGGCGTCCAGCATCAGGCGGGCCACATCGGCGCCGGTCAGGTTGCGGGGGTTGCGGACCTGACTCCAGCGGCTGTACGTGCGGGTCAGGTAGCCCTGAATCAGCATGGACGCCACGAACACGAGCAGGATCAGGGGGGTGTAGGGGCCTAAGAGTTCCATGTGGCACTTCCTCCTGCCCTCAATCTAAGCGCCACGCACTCAGATTTTATGAGACGCAGCTCAGGACGAGGGCAGAGTTCGGCGGCCCGGATCACCCCCCACCCCATACGGACTGCCGTCTGTTTGTTGACGGCGCGGAACCCCACCGAGCTGTCAACGCCACGCCCGGAGGGGCGTTTCTCTGCTGCCCGCTCTGCGGCGCAGCTCTCCGAGTCCGCTCGGATTGAAAAACGCACCCGGCAGGACACCGGGCACGCGGGACTGGACGGTTCAGGCAGGAGGGGCCGGAATGGCACGCACCGTGAACTTGACGGCGGTGCGTTCCTCCTGCGGGGTTTCGAGTTTCACGAATTCCGGCTGTGCGACCAGATCAAGCAGATCCCCGGTCAGGTATCCGCGGGCGATGGCCAGGGCCTTGACGGCCTGGTTCACGGCGGCCGGGCCGATGGCCTGCATCTCCACCTGCCCCTGCGAGCGCAGCAGCGCAGCGATGGCACCAGCGATGGCGTTGGGACGTGAAGTGCCGGAGACACGCAGGGTTTCCAAGATGGGACTCTCCTCTCTGAAGCTCAAAGCCCCTTCATTCTATGTTCATCAAATTGGTCAATACAATTCCCCCGCTAAGCGGTGGCCGTTCCCCCCGGTGGGGGGCTTTCGCCGCCGCTTCTCCTGCCCTCCCGGCCCTTCCTCCTCTTTCCGTCGTCTGGCCGTCGTCTGGCGGGCACTGCCATCCGCACGCCAGGCGGGTGGCGGGAGCCCCCGCCCCTCTCCCTGCCCCCTCCTCCCGCTCCTGCAGTGCGCTCAGCGGCGCGCGGCGAGCAGTTCTTCCAGGCGGGCCACGTAGCCTTCCAGGGTGCGGAAGGTCGCCTGGACGGGCGCGGGGCTCAGCATGTCCACGCCGGCCTCGCGCAGCGCGTCGATGGGGTCCTGGCTGCCGCCGGACCGCAGGAAGCGCAGGTAGTTCTCACGGGCGGCGTCCGGGTCGCCCGCGAAGGTCTCCAGGAGCTGGTGCGCGGCGCTGATGCCGGTCGCGTACTGGTACGCGTAGAAGTTGGCGTACAGGTGCGTGCTGAACTGCGCCCACAGGCTGCCGCTGCGTTCGCGGTCCATGGTCACGCCGTCCCCGTAGCCCTGGGCGAGCAGGTCGGCGGTCAGGGTGTTCAGGTCCGGGGCGCTCAGGGTGCCGCCCGCCTCGATGCGGCGGTACGCTTCGAGTTCGAAGGCGGCCAGGGTCGGCATGATGAAGAAGTACCGGTGGAAGTTCGACAGGGCCTCCTCGATGATCTGCACCTCGAAGGTCGTGTCACCGCTCTCACGGGCCTGTTTCAGCAGGTGGGCGCGCACCATCGCCTGATCGAAGTTACTGGCGACCTCGGCGTGGAACAGCGTGTAGCGCGGCACCGAGTACGGGTGCTCGCGCATGGACAGCAGCGAGTGCATGGAGTGCCCGATCTCGTGGGCCAGGGTGCTGTAGCTGTTCATGGTGCCGTTCCAGGTCATGAAGATGAAGGGTTTGACGCGCCCGCCGCCGTTGCTGTACGCGCCCTGGCGTTTGCCGTCGTTCTCGGCGTAGTCCACCCAGCGTTCGGTGGTCAGGCCGGCGCGCATGTCGGTCACGTACGCCTCGCCCAGCGGGGCCATGCCCTGGCAGATCCAGTCCACCGCCTGCGCGTAGCTGACCTGACGCGGCTCGACGAGCGCGGCCTTCACGTCGTACTCGCGCAGTTCGTTCAGGCCCAGCCACTCGCGGCGCACCCGCCAGTAACGGTGCCAGACCGGGGTGTTGGCGCGGTACGTGTCGAGCAGGGTGGTGACCACCTCGGTCGGGATGCGGTCCGGGGCCAGGGACGCCGTGATCGCGTCCGGGTAGCGGCGGGCGCGGGCCAGGAACACGCTCTGGCGGATGTTCGTGGCGTACATGGCCGCCTGCGAGTGCTGCGCGGCGAGGTGCGCGTCGGCGTAGTTCTCCCAGGCCTCGCGGCGCACCTCGCGGTCCGGGTGGGAGGTCAGGCGGTCCACGTTGCCCTGCGTGATCTTCTCGCCGCCCGCCGTGCCGAAACGCAGGTCCATGTTCGCCAGGGTGGGGTGAATGCCGCGTTCGGACGCGAAGGGCGCCTGCACCGCGCCCAGCAGTTCCTCGACCTCGGCGCTGCGGACGTGCGGTTTGCCGCGCAGGATGCGTTCGAGCCGCACCCGCTGGTCCGCGAAGTCCGGGCGGTCCAGCCAGCCGCGCACCATGGCCCCGTCCAGCGCGAGGAGTTCCGGGCGGTAGAAGGCCGTCACGCTGCCGTACCGGGCGCCCAGGCCACTGGCGCGGTCGCGGCGCGCGGCGGCCACGGCGTCCCGGCCGTCCACGCTGGCGGTCATGCCCGCGTACGACATGAAGCGCGTGAGGCGCAGTTCGACCTCGTCGGCTGCCGCGAGGTACGCCAGCAGGCCCTCCGGCGTGCCGAGGCGTCCGGCGTGGGCGGCCAGGGCGTCCACGCCGGCAGCGATGCCCGCCTCGTCGGCCTCCCAGGCGTCGGGCGTGGCGTACAGGGCCTCGATGTCCCAGGTCTGCTCGCGGGGAACGTCCTGCCGGCGCGGCAGCTCCTTGATCGATTCAGGGGTCATGCCGGAGGCTAGCACCTCCTCACGGTCTCGCCGGCCGCAGGGCGGCTACAGTGGTCCGGATGAACGGACGGCCCCCCGCATGACCACCCCCCTGACCTCTCCCGCGCCCCCCGCCCGACCCGGCCTGGGCGCCATGCTGCGCCTCCCGCACGCCACGGGCCTGGCGCTGAGCGTCTTTCTGCTGGGCTTCGGGCTGTCGCTGGCCGTGCCGTACCTCGCGCTGTACGCCGTGAACCGCGCCGGCATGACCCCCTTCCAGATCGGGGTGTTCCTCACGCTGAACGCCGTGTCGGCCGTGGTGGTCGCCACGCTCCTGGCCCGCTGGAGCGACCGGCTGCCCAACCGCAAACCCATCGTGATGGCCACCCTGGCCGCCGGGGCCGCCGCGTACACCCTGATCAGCGTCACGCCGCACTTCGCGGGCCTGCTGCTGATCGGCTCGCTGCTGCTGTCGCTGGGGGCCGCCGCATTCCCGCAGGTGTTCTCGTTCGCGCGCGCCAGTCTGAACGACACGCCGGGCGAACTGGCCGACCGGGCCATGACGGTGCTGCGCAGCGTGTTCAGCCTGTCGTGGGTGGTCGGCCCCGGCCTGGGCGCCCTGCTGCTCGGCGAGAACGACTATCACGCCGTGTTCCTCGCGGCCGCCGCCTGCTTCGCGCTGGCGGCGCTGCCGCTGATCCGCGTGCCGGGCCGCCGGCCCCAGCCCACGCCGGGCATCACGCCGGACCTGCCGGACACGCCCCGGCCGGCCGCGCGGCGCGCTGTCGCGCTGGGCGCCCTGGCCTTCGTGCTGTACGGCATGAGCATGCAGATGGGCATGGCGATGTTCCCGCTGTTCGTCACCGAGACGCTGGGCGGCACCGCCGGCGAGGTCGGGCTGCTGGTCGGCCTGTGCGCCCTGCTGGAGATTCCGGTGATGCTGGCGCTGGTGACGGTGCGGCGCCTGCCGGGCGTGCCCACCCTGATCGCGGCCGGCATGGGCCTGTTCGTGCTGCACTTCGCGCTGATCGTCCTCGCCCACGGCCTGCCGGCCCTGATCGCCGCCCAGGTCATCCGCGCGGTCGTGCTGGCCATCCTGGCGGGCCTGGGGATGACGTACTTCCAGACGCTGATGCCCGGCCGGTTCAGTGCCGCCACGACGCTGTTCGCCAACACGGGCAGCGTCGGCGGGATGCTCAGCGGCGTCACGTCCGGCGTGGTCGCCCAGACCTTCGGGTACCGCAGCGTGTTCGTGGTGTGCGCCGCGCTGACCCTGCTGGGGTTCGCGGTCATGACCTGGACCAACCGCCGCGCGGCCCGCGCCGCGCCGGCCTGACCGCACGCCCCCCAGCAGCCGGAAGCCACCTGGGATACGCCCCGGCAGCCCGGCTGCTTCTGCTACGGACTGCCGTTCAGCCCTTGTGGCAGCCGTCCGCGATGCTGGCAGCCAGCGCGCCGACATCCTGGCCGTTGCGCACGGCGTTGATGAAGGCGCTGCCGACGACCACGCCGTCCGCGACCTGCGCGACCTGATGGGCGGTCTGGGCGTCGTTCACGCCGAAGCCCACGGCGACCGGCACGCGGGCGTACTGGCGGGCCAGGGCCAGCATGGCGGGCACCTCGCCCAGCGCGGAGCCCTCGCGGGCGCCGGTCACGCCGGTCACGCTGACAGCGTACAGGAAGCCCGTGCAGGCCTCCGCGACGAGTTTCACGCGTTCGGGGGTGCTGGTCGGGGCGATCAGGAAGGTCACGGCGATGCCGTGCTCGGCGGCGAGGTCCGCGATTTCCAGGTCCTGGTCGGGCGGCAGGTCCGGGAGGATCAGGCCGTCCACGCCGGCCTCCTGGGCCAGCCGCATGAACTCGCGCGGCCCGACGGCGTAGATGGGGTTCACGTAGGTCATGATCACGATGGGCGTGTCGTGCCGGGCGCGCAGGTCCCGGACCAGCCGCAGGGTGTGGCGGGTGCTGGTGCCGCCGCCCAGCGCCTGCTCGCTGGCCCGCTGGATGGTGGGGCCGTCGCCGAGGGGATCGCTGTAGGGAATGCCGACCTCGAGGATGTCGGCGCGTGCCAGCAGGGCGTCCGCGACGGCGGGGAACCCTTCGGCGGTGGGGTAGCCGGCGGTCATGAAGGGAATGAAGGCGGCGCGGCCCTGCTGCGCGGCGCGGGCGAAGGCGGCGTGCAGGCGCGCGGCGCCGGGAGTGGTGGCTGTGGTGGGGGTGGGGACGCTCATGCCTGGACCTCCGGGCGGGCGTGCAGGGTGCCGGGGGTGCTGCTCTGACCGGCGGGCAGGGACAGCAGGCGCATGACCTCGGCCACGTCCTTGTCGCCGCGGCCCGAGAGGTTCACGACGACCGTCTGGTCGGGGCGCATGGTCCGCGCGAGTTCCACGGCGTGGTGCAGGGCGTGCGCGGTTTCCAGCGCGGGGATGATGCCCTCGAGGCGGGTGCACAGCTGCAGGGCGTCCATGGCCTGCGCGTCCGTGACGGGCACGTACTCGGCGACGCCCGTCTCGGAGTACAGGCAGTGTTCGGGGCCGATGCCGGGGTAGTCCAGGCCGGCGCTGATGGAGTGCGGCGGGACGATCTGGCCCTCGTCGTCGTTCAGCAGGTACATCATGGCGCCGTGCAGGACGCCCACGCGGCCGCCCGCGACGCTCGCGGCGTGCCGGCCGGAATCCACGCCCTCACCGGCGGCCTCGGTGCCGATCAGCCGGGGACGCTCGCCTTCCGGCAGGTACGCGAACGGCGCGAAGATGCCGATGGCGTTGCTGCCGCCGCCCACGCAGGCGACGATGGCGTCCGGCACGGGGCGGCCCTCCAGGGCCTGGTGCTGCACCTTGACTTCCTCGCCGATGACGCTCTGGAAGTCGCGGACCATGGCGGGGTACGGGTGCGGGCCGACGACGCTGCCCAGGATGTAGAAGGTGTCGCGGACGTTCGTGACCCAGTCGCGGATGGCCTCGTTGGTGGCGTCTTTCAGGGTGCTGGTGCCGCTGGTGACGGCGCGGACCTCGGCGCCGAGGAGTTTCATGCGGAACACGTTCAGTTCCTGGCGGCGGATGTCCTCGGCGCCCATGTACACCACGCAGTCCAGGCCGAGCAGGGCGGCGGCGGTGGCGCTGGCGACGCCGTGCTGGCCGGCGCCGGTCTCGGCGACGACGCGCTGCTTGCCCATGCGCCTGGCGAGCAGGGCCTGCGCGAGGCAGTTGTTGATCTTGTGGGCGCCGGTGTAGTTCTGGTCCTCGCGTTTGAGGTAGATCTTCGCGCCGCCGGCGTGGGCCGTGAGGCGCTCGGCGAGGTACAGGCCGCTGGGCCGGCCCACGAAGTCGCGCAGCAGCCGGTCGAGTTCGTTCAGGTACTCGGGGTCCACCTTGGCGGCGGCGTAGGCACGTTCGAGTTCGTCGAGGGCGGGAATGAGCGTTTCGGGCACGTACCGCCCGCCGAAGCGGCCGAAGCGGCCACGTCCGTCGGGTTGCGGGTAGGTGGGAAGGGTCAGGGACATGAACGCAGGGTAGAACTGCCGCTCCGAACGGCCGTTAGGCAAACTTAGACAACTCGTCTAAGTTTGGGCACTCCAGGCCGTTTCCGTCTGACAGGCCCGGACACCCGGCCCGGACCGTGAGAAGCGCTGCTATCCGCCCGCCAGCCGCACCGGCGTTCCTTCCAGCGCCGCGCGCCACAGCGGGAGCAGGTCCGCCGCTTCCACCTCGTCCGGGACCGCCCAGCCCAGACTGCGGGCCAGCTGCGCCCGCACCCCCGCGGCGCTCTCCCCCGCCTCGCGCAGTGCCGACACGGGCGGCGCCCCCCCGCGCTTGGCCAGCCGCTCGCCCCGGTAATCGGTCATCAGCGGCACGTGCAGGTAGCGGGGCGTCGGGACGCCCAGCGCCGCCTGCAGGGCCACCTGCCGCGGGGTGGCAGTCCACAGGTCCGCGCCGCGCAGCACGTCGGTCACGCCCGCCGCCGCGTCATCCACCACCACCGCCAGGTGATAGGCGTACACGCCGTCGTTGCGGCGCAGCACCAGATCACCCACGTCCGCGCGCAGGTCCTGGCAGAGCGTCTGCCCACTCAGCCGGTCCCGGGCGCACACCCGCGCGTCCGGCACGCGCCAGCGCAGCGCCGCCGGCCGCTCCGGGTGCCGCGCCGCGGGATCGCGGCAGGTTCCGGGGTACACCGGCTCCGCCCCGTGCGGCGCCCCCGCGCTGTCCTGCACGGCGGCCAGCACCTCGCGCCGGGTGCAGGTGCAGGGATAGGTGTCCAGGCGCGCGGCGGCCTCGCGGTAGCGGTCCAGCTGCCGCGACTGCACGCTCTCGGCGTCCCAGTCCAGGCCCAGCCACTCCAGGTCACGGCGGATCAGGTCGTAGGCCCAGGGACGCACCCGCCCAGTGTCCAGGTCCTCGAAGCGCAGCAGGTGCCGCCCGCCGGGCGCGCGGGCGTGCAGCCACGCCAGCAGCGCCGTGCGGGCGTTGCCCAGGTGCATGGCCCCGGTGGGGCTCGGCGCGTAGCGGCCCACCACTCCAGCTGTTCCCGGGTTTCCGCGCACCGTCTCCATTCCGGCCTCTGTTCTAGCGCAGGTCGTCCCACACGGCCAGCACGACCGACACGATCAGGGTCGCCAGCGCCAGGAAGGCCACGAAACGCCCCAGCGGGTCCGCGAGGTGCAGGGCGTTCGCCTGCGGGTTCCAGCCGCCCAGCAGCTGCCACCAGTCGTGGGTGTCCGGGTCGCCCGTGATCAGGTCCAGCTGCCGCAGCGGCGCGTCGCGGACGTACGCCGCCACGCCGGCCAGCGAGTGCGCCAGCCACAGGCCCACCACGCCCGCCGCGAAACGGTCACCGCGCCACAGGAACGCGGCGGCGCAGGCCAGCGGGACGGCCACCTGCGCCGCGCTGCCGCCCAGCAGCGTCAGGGTCTCGCCGGCCCAGATCATCAGGACGTGCCCGGCCTCGTGGAACACCAGGTTCACGCCGCCCAGCAGGTCGCCGCGCAGCGGGTTCAGGATGCCCGGCACGGTCAGCCACAGCGCCAGCAGCAGCCCGGCGGCCCGTCCCCACCGCGCGGATGCAGTCACGTTCAGGCGCGTTCGCGCAGCCAGCGCAGCAGCAGGTCCTCGACGAGTTCGCTGACGCTCTCGCCGCCCTCGGCCTTCACCTGCCGCCACACCGCGCGCACGGTCTCCTTGCGCACGTACACCGCCTCGACCCGTTCGGCCGTCTCGCCCTTCTGGCGGCCGTCGGGTTCCGGCGTGACCTTGGCGGGGCGGTCGCGTTTGCCTCCCCTGCGCTTGCCGCGTCCTTCCAGGTAGTCGAAGCGGCCCACGTCAGCGCCTCCCGCGCGGGCCGTTCACAGGACCTCGCGGGCCAGGGTCAGGATGTCGTTCCAGGCCGCCTCGGCCCGCGGGTCGCGCACCTCGCCCGCCAGGATGCCCAGCTCGGCGGCCTTCTGGTAGGCCGCGTAGTGCCGCACCAGGGCGTTGCAGACGGTCACGCCATCCTCGCGCAGGTCCTCGCGGGCCTCCTCGGCGGCGCGGCCGACCGGGGGCACGCGGGTCAGGACCACGCGGGTCTTGCGGGCGGCGTCCTCGCCGGACAGGAAATCCAGCAGTTCGCGGGTGGCTTCCAGCTCCAGCGGGGACACGCCGCTGGGCACCAGGATCCGGTCGGTGCGTTCGGCCAGCTGCCGCAGGTCCTTGCGGCGCGGGCGGCCCTCGGTGTCCAGGATGATCAGGTCGAAGGCGGCCAGCCGTTTGGGTTTCACGTCGTCGGCGGCCATCACCGGGAACGGCAGGCGGCCGGACCGCGCGGCCCAGCGCAGGCTGCTGCCCACCCGGCCGTCCTCGTCGATCAGCAGCACCGACCGTCCCTCCGCGTGCGCCGCCCCGGCGAGATGCACGGCC
This sequence comes from Deinococcus depolymerans, assembly GCF_039522025.1. Classification (NCBI taxonomy): domain Bacteria; kingdom Thermotogati; phylum Deinococcota; class Deinococci; order Deinococcales; family Deinococcaceae; genus Deinococcus; species Deinococcus depolymerans. The sequence goes on from NZ_BAAADB010000015.1 coordinate 17,915, forward strand.
AGGGTGCTCTTGCCCACGCCTCCCTTCTCGGATGTGATGGCCACCACCTTCGTCATGCGTCCGAGCGTAGCAGACACCCCCGGCGGGCCGTGTCAGGCCCCCGCCGCCCCCCTGTTCAGTGGCGGCGGGGCGCGACATGCTGGAGCGCGTGATCACGCCTGAACAGCTCACCGAGATGGAACGCGCCGAGGTGTACTGGACCGCCCGCGCCCTTCAGGAGCAGGGCAGCCGCTTCTACCGCGCGCTGGGGGCGGCGCTGGAGGCCGCCGACGCCGCCAACCGCCGCCTGATCTACCGCACCTGGCCGGACGCCCTGTGGGACTTCTACCGGCGTGGGCAGCGGCTGGCCGCGCAGGAGGCCGGGCCGGGCAGCGAATAGGAAGGCCGGCACACCCGGTCCCGCCGCCCGCCCGTAGACTGCCCGGCATGACCCACCAGGACGCGCCCGCCCCCGTCAACGCCCACCCCACGCTGCTGGCCGTGTTCGCCCACCCGGACGACGAGGCCTTCAGCGTGGGCGGCACCCTGACGCACTACGCCCGCCGGGGCGTGAACGTGGTCCTGGCCTGCGCCACGCGCGGCGAGGCCGGCAAGATCACGGTGCCCGGCATGACGGTGGATGACCTGGGGGCGCAGCGCGAGCAGGAACTGCGCGAGGCCTGCCGCGCCCTGGAGATCCCGGACCCCGTGTTCCTGGACTACCACGATTCCGGCCGCTACGAACGCACCCGGCACGACGACCCGAAGGCCATGATGAACGTGAACCCCCTGGACGTGGAGGTCAAACTGCGTGACCTGATCGCGCGGGTGCAGCCGCAGGTGATGGTGACCTTCGATCCGCACGGCGGGTACGGGCACGTGGATCACCTGCAGATTCACCGCGCGACCAGTGCGGCGTTCTTCAGCGCGGGGTCCCTGCCGGGTGGCGGTCCGAGGCGGCTGTTCTTCACGGCCATGAGTGTCGAGTCGGCCGCCGGGATCGCGCGGATGGGCGAGGGGCTGGACCCGCTGGTGTACGGCGTGTCCGAGGACACCTTCGCGGTGCGGATGGACGTGTCGGCGTACGCGCAGAACAAACGCGCGGCCCTGGCGGCGCATGGCACGCAGATGGGAGCCGAGAGCCTGCTGGGCCGCATGACGCCCGAGGAACGCCTTGCGATGGAGGACCGCCTGAACCACGAGCAGTTCAGTCTGGGCGGCACGCGCGCCCCGGTCCTCTCGTACCCGCTGCGTGGGCTGTTCGACGGCCTGCAGGGCTTCGAGCACATCGACCGTTGACGGCGCGGGCCGCAGGCGGAACGGGCAGCCGCGGGGCCGGCAAGGCGAGCGTTAAGAACCTCACAAGAGCGGTCCCATCCGTCCGCGCTGTCCACGTGTTTGAGACTCGGGGTGGTCGGGGGGTGGACAGCGCCGGAATTCCGTATACTCTGTTCAAGCAACTCAACTATCCATTTCCCGGAGGAACACCCATGAAGAAGATCCTGACCATTGCCCTTGCCCTGAGCGCCAGCGTCGCCGGTGCCCAGTCCATCCGTGTCGGTCTCGCCTATGACGCGGGCGGCAAGTTCGACAAGAGCTTCAACCAGAGCGCCTACGAGGGCAGCCAGCGCGCCGTGAAGACCCTGGGCATCCAGTCCAAGGACTTCGAGCCCAGCGATCCCAGCCAGGCCGTGCAGGGCATCCGCGCCTTCGCCAACGAGGGCTTCGACCTGACCGTCGGCGTGGGCTTCGCCAACAACGCCAGCATCAGCCAGGTCGCCAAGGAGAACCCCGACCTGTCCTTCGGCCTGATCGACGACATCTCCCCCGAGAAGAACGTCGCCAGCCTGGTCTTCCAGGAAGAGCAGGGCAGCTACCTGGTCGGCTACCTCGCCGCGCTGAACAGCTCCACCGGCGTGCTGGGCTTCGTGGGCGGCATGGATATCCCCCTGATCCACAAGTTCGAGGCTGGTTACACCGCCGGCGCCAAGGCCGCCAACGCCAAGGTGAAGGTCATCGCCCAGTACGTCGGCACCACCCCTGACGCCTGGAACAACCCCGGCAAGGCCAAGGAAATCGCCGGCAGCATGCGCTCCAAGGGCGCCGACATCATCTTCAGCGCCGCCGGCGCCTCCGGCAACGGCGTGATCGACTACATCAAGCAGACCCAGTGCCTCAAGGCCGCGAACCTGCCCAGCGGCGTGAAGTTCAGCACCAACAACTTCGCCAAGCTCGCCAAGAGCGCCTCCTACCAGAAGGCCTGCGCCGGCAACACCCGCCCCATGTTCTTCATCGGCGTGGACAGCAACCAGAACTACCTGGGCGACTTCGACAAGAACCCCGCCACCATGAACCACGGCCTGACCAGCATGCTCAAGCGCGTCGACAACGCCGTCTACGCCCTGATCAAGGACGTCAAGGAAGACAAGTTCAAGGGCGGCGAGCGTCGCTTCGGCCTGAAGGAAGGCGGCGTGGGCTACGCGGTCGACCAGTACAACAAGAACCTGATCACCAGCACCCAGGTGCAGAAGGTCGAGGCTGTCAAGGCCAAGATCATCAGCGGCGCCATCAAGGTTCCCACCAAGTAATCCTGCTCACCGGCCAGCGGCCGGACCGGGGCGACCTTCCCAGGGAGGTCGCCCCCTTCTGCTGGCCCGCTGGTGCCCGGCACGGCGCGGGACAGTGATACGGACTGCCGTTTGTTTCGTTCACAGATCGCAACACCACCGATCTGTGAACTCCACGCCCGGAACCCGCCCAGCTCCTCCTCTGCGGAGCAGCTCTCCGAGTCGCATCCGCTCGGATTGAACGGCTTTGCAAGCCATTCGATTGGAGTGCGTATGAGAAGCCGCCGCTCAGGCCATGACCTGGGCGGCGGCTTCCGGGTGCGCGGGTCAGCGGTTGGTGCCGCCTCCCTCGGCCCGCAGGGGCTGGCCGTTCTCGTCGACGACGTTCACGCGGGTGAAGCTGCCGGGGACGCGCACGATCGCCCAGGGGCTGGTGATGGCCTGCGTGGTGAACGAGTTGGGTGCCGGGGCCTTGACCTGCACGGCCAGCGTCAGGGTGCCGCCGCTGACGCTGGCGCCCGTGACGCGCACGCTGTACCCGCCGGTGGCGCGCTGCCCGAGGAACACGCCGACCAGGGTCGAGCCGTTCAGGGCCGCGGGGGTGGGCACGCCCGTCTGACGGCCGTACGCGGCGGCGTACAGGGTGCGGGCCTCGGCGTCGGTGCGGGCGGTCTGGACGCTCAGGGCCGTGGCGGTGGCCTGCGATCCGGCGGCAATCTCGGTGAAGGTCACGGCGGCTCCTGGGAGGCTCACGGCTGGCGGGGTGCCGCTGCCGGGCAGGGTCGGGCGCTGGGGCGTGCCGGGGGTGGGGCTCACGGCGGTCTGGGTGGGGACGTTCGGCAGCACGTACAGTCCCGTGCGCTGGTACTCGGTGGGGGCGGGTTCCACGGTCAGGGCCGGGTCGGGAATGCCAGCGCTTTCCAGGACGCCCACGGCCAGCGGGCCCTGGCCCAGCAGGGCCTTGCCCAGGGCGGTCGCCTCGGCGCTGCTCAGCTGCCCGGCGCCGTTCAGGCCGTCGCTGCGGGTGCCGGTCACGACGCCGCTGGTGCCGTTCAGTTTCGTCCAGGTCTGCCCGTCCGTGAAGTACACGGCGCTCAGGGCCGCGCCGGGCAGCGGGGTCACGTTGAAGGTGCCGTCGGTGCGGCGGGTCACGCTGAGCTTCTGGGTGGTGGCGGTGGTGGGGGCGCGGTAGGTGGCCTTGCCGTTCACGCTGAGGGTCCCGTCGAGCGCCAGCGGGTCGTTCACCTGGCTGCGCAGGTCGGCGGTGGCCGCGCCGAGCTTCACGCTGCTCTGGCTGCCCTGTCCGAGGGTGCCGTACACCCACACGATGCGTTCCTGGGTGCCGCCGTACAGCAGCGCCTCATGCACGCGCAGGTTACCGGGGGCGGTCATGGTGCAGGCACTCAGGAGGCTGACGCCGAGGAGCGCGGCACCGGGGAGCGTCTTGTGTGGGGTTCGGGTCATGCTGCCCAGCTTAGGCAGCGAGTCTGACCGCCGACTGAAGGTCGCCTTTATCAAAGGCCCACCTCGGCCCCCGTGACGCCGCGCTCAGCTTCCGGCGGGCGCGGCGTGGTCGGGGCCGAGCAGCTCGCGGGCGTGTTGAAGCGCGGCGTCACTGGTGTTCCCGCTGAGCATCCGGGCGATCTCGTGCAGGCGTTCCTCGGGCGGCAGCAGGCGCACGCGGCTGACGGTGCGGCCGTCCTCGACGCTCTTCTCGACCTTGTAATGGTGATCGGCCTGCGCGGCGATCTGCGCGAGGTGCGTGACCACGAACACCTGCCGCGCCTGCGCGAGGTGCCGCAGCTGCGCCGCGACCGCCAGGGCCGCGCCGCCGCCGATACCGGCGTCCACCTCGTCGAACACCACGGCGGGCGTGTCGGCGCCCAGCACGGTGCTGATGGCCAGCATCACGCGGGACAGTTCGCCGCCCGAGGCGACGTCTGCCAGCGGCGCGAGGTCCTCGCCGGGGTTGGCGGTGAAGTGCAGCGTCACGTCGCTCAGGCCGTGCGCGGACGGTTCGGGCAGGGCGTTCAGGTGGAATTCCAGGCGGGCGTGCGGCATGCCGAGCTGCCGGATGACGGCCACCAGCTCGGCGGCCAGCGGCGCGGCGCGGTCCCGGCGGGCGGCGTCGAGGGCTGCCCCGGCGCGCAGGAGGTCGGCGTGCAGGGCGGCCACGTCGGCGTCCAGGGTGCCGGCGTCCTGCTCGTCGCGGGTCAGGGCGGCGAGTTCCTGCTCGACCTGCGCGTGGAAGGTCAGGACGTCCTGCAGGGTGGGGCCGTACTTGGCGCGCAGTTTGCCCAGCGCGCCCAGGCGGGCCTCGACCCGCGCGAGTTCCTCGGGGTCCGGCGCCTGGTCCTCGGCCACGGCGCGCAGTTCGCCGACGACGGCCTGCACGCTGTCGAGCGCCTCGCGCAGTTCGCGTTGCAGCTGCGCGGTCGTCTCGTCGTAGCGGGCGCTGACGTTCAGGGACCGGACCGCCTCGGCCAGGAAGCCCAGGGCGTTCTCCTCGCCGTCGCTGAGCAGCGTGATCGCCCCGGCGGCTCCCTGCGCGATGCTCTCGAGGTTCGCCAGCCGGTTCAGGTCGGCCTGCAGGGGTTCCTCCTCGCCGGGCGTGGGGTTCACCTCGCTGATCTCGGTCGCCTGGAACTGCAGCAGGTCCAGCTGGCGGGCGCGTTCGCGTTCGCTGGCACGCAGCGCTTCCAGGCGGGCGCGGGCGTCGGCCCAGGCGCGGTACGCGGCCGTGTACGCGCCGAGTGCGTCGGGCAGCTGCCGGTCGAGCAGGGCGCGCTGGTTGGCGGGTCCGAGCAGGCTGACGGCGCTGTGCTGCCAGTGGATGGTCAGGCGTCGCTGCGCCCAGTCCTGCAACTCGCGCAGCGCGACGACCTCGCCGTCCAGGCGGGCGGTGCTGCGGCCCTGCGTGGTCACGCGGCGGCTGGCGACGTCGTCCCCCCAGAAGCCGGTCACGAGCAGGTCGTCCTCGCCGGTGCGGATCAGGTCGGTGTTGCTGCGCGAGCCGAGCAGCAGGCCCAGGGCGTCCACGATGATGCTCTTGCCGGCGCCAGTCTCGCCGGTGAAGACGCTCAGGCCGGCGCGGAAGCTCAGGTCGAGCCTGCGGATGGTCGCGAGGTTCCGGACCTCCAGGCGGCTCAGGGACGGTCCCGGGGCGGGCAGCGGTTCGGTCTGGATGGTGGTCTCGTCGCGCGAGCGGGCCTTTCGGGTCACGTTGCCGAGTCTAATGCCTGGGCGGGGGCGGCGATTGGGGCGCAGGCGGGTCTTGCCGCTCCGCGCGGCCGGTCCGAACATGAAACTCTCATTACATTGCGCCCATCCTGCCCTGTCCGGGGGGGGTGAGAATGGCGGCATCGTTCACCCCGGGCGGTCAGACCGGCCCCCGGCACGTGGGTGAGCAGCAAAGGAGCGCAACATGACGAGCGATATGACCGGCGGCGTGAGTAAACGCAGCCTGCTGATGCTGGGGGGCCTCGCCGCCCTGGCGCTGAACAAGGACACCCGCCGCGCCCTGGTCACGGGCAGCCGTGACGTCTGGAGCGGCGCGCAGCACACCCTCCAGGACACCGTGAAGCCGACCATGGCGCACTCGCTGGCGCTGGCGCAGGAACGCTCTCAGGAGCTGGCACTGGAGGCCGCGCGCCGCGGCAGCAGCGCCGCCCAGACCCTGCGCGAGGAGGGCGTGCCGCGCGCCGCGAGTCTGCTGGGCAGCGTCGTGGACGAGGTCGTGAGTGTGGCAGGCGGACTGGCCGGAACGGCAGGCGACCTGGCCGGCGGTCTCAGCGAGGGGGCGCAGCAGGTGACCCGGCAGGGCAGCCGCCGGGCCGGGCAGCTGCTGAGTGCCGCGCACAGGGGCGTCGGGCCGACCCTGGCCGACGCGCAGGGAGCGGGCCTGGAACTCCTGTCGACCGTGCATGACCGCGTGAGCAGCACCCTGCACGAGGCGGCGGACGGCGCGCAGACCCGGCAGCGCCGGCTGGAACGCACGCTGCGTCAGGCGCGCCGGGACGCCGAGAAGGACCTGCTGTCCGGTGGTCGCCGCCTGAAGCCCGCGCAGCTGCAGAGGGCGGTCGACCGCCGGGTCGCGCCTCTGCAGAAGAACCTGACCCGTGAGCTGAAGGTCCTGGAGCGGCAGGCCCGGCAGGCCCGGCGCGATGACCGGGGCGGCGCGCCCGGCGGCCTGGTCGCGCTGGCCGTGATCGGAACCGGCGCGGTCGTGCTGGCCCGCGTGCCCGCCGCGCGGCAGGGCATCCTGAACGCCGTGGAGTCCGTGAATCCGGATGCCGCTCAGGCGCTGCGTCAGGCGGGCCGCAACGCCCGGAACCTGATCGGGACGGCGTGGCTGGAACGGATCGAGGAGAACAAGGCGACCCCGGCGCCGGGAGCCGCGAAGTCCACCCAGGCCGCCACGACCGGGGCCTCCGCCTACGGCGCGGTGGCTCCGGACTCCCCGGCGGCGGCCCGGACCGCGGCGGAGGAAAGCGCGAAGCAGACCGGCGGCGCGGCCAGCCAGGAAGGCAAGAAGGGCTGAACGGCGTGTGCCCGGCGCCCCGCGTGAGGGCGCTGGGATGTGCGGGAAGGACCAGTCCGCCAGGCGGGCAGATGGACGCAGGCAGGGCTGTGCACGGGGCGGCACCGGGAATTCCGGTGCTGCCCCGCTGTGTGGTCAGGGCGCGGCTGGCAGGTGGGGGCCGGGTGGTGGGCTGTCAGGCGTACGGTGAAGTGCGGCTGCCTGTAACGCGGTGGTAAGTGCAGAGCGCATGCTGGTGGCAGGGGGCAGGTGTCCCGGCACGGGAGACGTTTGTGTGTGTTGTTCCCGAAAGTGTGACACCCGAAAGTTTTGACTGGAACCGCTTCCCGGGCGAAGATTCCAGGGTAAGAAAACACACGAAGTCCGGCTTTTGCGTCATCCCAGCCGGTTCCGCTTTCCAGTCACGGAGGACCGCCCATGAGCCTGACCACCAGCGCACCCCTTGCCGATCTCGGCATCAAGACCGCCACCGTCCACCTGAACCCCGGCGTCGACGAACTGTACGCGCACGCCATCCGCCTCGGCGAGGGCCAGCAGGCCGCCTGCGGGCCCCTCACGGTCCGCACCAACAAGACCGGCCGCAGCCCGAAAGACCGCTTCATCGTCGAGGACGACCTGACCCGCGACAAGGTCTGGTGGGGTGGCTTCAACACGCCCATCAGCGGCGCGGTGTTCGACCGCCTCCTCGACAAGATGACCCGCTACGCCGAAGGAAAGGAACTGTTCGTGCAGCAGGTGTACGCCGGCACGGACCCCCGCTACCGCATCGGCTGCCGCATGGTCACCGAGATGGCGTACCACTCGCTGTTCATCCACAACATGTTCGTGCGCCCCACCCCGGCCGAACTGACGGACTTCCACGAGGACTGGACGGTACTGAACATCCCGTCATTCCGCGCCGACCCGGCACTCGACGGCGTGCGCAGCGACACGTTCATCATCATGAACTTCACGCGCCGCATGATCATCGCCGGCGGCACGCAGTACGCCGGCGAGAACAAGAAAGGCATCTTCGGCGTGCTGAACTTCCTGCTGCCGGACCAGGGCGTCATGCCGATGCACTGCTCGGCGAACGTCGGTGATGACGGCGACGTGGCGCTGTTCTTCGGCCTGAGCGGCACCGGCAAGACCACCCTGAGCGCCGACCCCAGCCGCCACCTGATCGGCGACGACGAGCACGGCTGGACCGACACCGGCATCTTCAACTTCGAGGGCGGCTGCTACGCCAAGGTCATCAAACTGAACGCCGAGGCCGAACCCGACATCTACCGCACCACCCGCACCTACGGCACCGTGCTGGAGAACGTGGTGCTGGACGCGGGCGGCAACCCGGACCTGAACGACGGCAGCCTGACCGAGAACACCCGCAGCGCCTACCCGATCAGCCAGATTCCGAACGTGCAGCCCGGCAGTCTGGGCGGCCACCCCCGCAACGTGGTGTTCCTGACCGCCGACGCCTTCGGGGTGCTGCCCCCCATCAGCCGCCTGAGCGCCGAGCAGACCATGTACCAGTTCATCAGCGGCTTCACCGCCAAGATCCCCGGCACCGAGGACGGCGTGACCGAACCCAGCCCCACCTTCAGCACCTGCTTCGGCGCGCCGTTCATGCCCCGCCACCCCGGCGAGTACGCCCGCCTGCTGGCCCGCAAGGTGCAGGACAGCGGCGCGCGCGTGTGGCTGGTGAACACCGGCTGGACCGGCGGCATGTACGGCACGGGCCAGCGCATGAGCATCGCGCACACCCGCCGGCTGATCCACGCGGCCCTGAGCGGCGAACTGGACGGCGCGACCTTCGAGCGCGAACCGCACTTCGGGCTGGAGATTCCCACGGAGGTGCAGGGCGTCCCGGCTGGCGTCCTGAACCCCCGCGACGCCTGGACCGACCCGCAGGCCTACGACGAGACGGCCCGCAAACTGGCCCGGATGTTCCGCGAGAACTTCCGCCGCTTCGAGGACGGCGTGGACCCGGCCGTGACCGCCAGCATGCCCGACCCGGACGCGCAGGGCTGATTCGGACTCGGATTGAGTGGTTGACAAAAACCGTTCAGTCCGAGCGGACTCGCAGCGCTGCGAAGCAGAGCGAGTGGAAGCAAAACGGATTCCGTTTGATACGGATTCCGTTTGTTTCGCCGACAATCCGGAACTTCACCGGATTGCCGACTCCACGTCCGGAACCCGCTTCTCTCCTTCTCGCATCCGCTCGGATTGAATGGTCTTTGCAGCCCATTCAATCGGAGTCCGTATGAGTCCCCGCACGGCGAGGCCCCCAGCCTGATCGGCTGGGGGCCTTTTGCCGTACAGGATGGAGTTATACGGATTCCGTTTGTTTCGTTCACAGATCGGAACACCACCGATCTGTCAACTCCACGTCCGGAACCCGTTTTGCTCCTTACTCGCATCCGCTCGGATTGAACGGCTTTGTCAGCCATTCAATCGGAGTCCGTATTACTCCTTGACGCCGCCGGCGACCGCGCCGCCCACGAAGTAGCTCTGGAAGCCGTAGAACAGCGCGATGATCGGCAGGGCGCCCAGGGTGCTGGCGGCGGCGAACACGCCCCACTTGGTGCTGAACTGCCCGGTCGTGAACGAGCGGAGCATCACGCCGACCGTCCACTGTTCCACGCCGGTCAGCAGGACGTTCGCCAGGATGAACTCGGCGTACGTGCCGATGAACTGGTTCAGGAAGATGAACACCATGATCCCGCCCGACAGCGGCAGCACGATCTGCACGAAGGTCTGCCAGCGGGTCGCACCGTCCACCATGGCGGCCTCCTCCAGCGATTCCGGCAGGCTCTCCACGTACCCCTTGAAGATCCAGGTGTTGAAGGCGATGGCGCCGCCCGAGTACGCCAGGATCAGGCCCGTGAAGGTGTTGCCCAGGCCCAGGTCCGTCAGGAGCTTGTACACGGCGACGAGCGCCAGGAACACCGGGAACATCTGGATGAAGATGAAGAACAGCAGCATCTGGAACCGGCCGGGAAAGCGCAGTCTCGCCATGGCGTACCCGGCGGTGGTGGACAGCACGATGGCGAGCACGCCGGTCAGGCCCGACACGAACAGGGTGTTACGGACCGACAGCAGGAACTTGCTCTCGTTGCTGAACCCCGTGAACTGGGCGGGCGTCATGAACAGCACCAGCGCGGCCAGCGCGGCGATCATGATCCGGGTCGCCCAGGTGCGGGTGCGTTGCAGTCCCACGCTGTCCCGCCCGAAGCGGCCGAGCAGTGTGACGAGCAGCAGGGCGCTCAGGGCCGCGCCGCCCAGGCCGGCCAGCAGGACCTGCCAGCCGGGAATGGTGACGCCCTCGAACAGCTTGGCGAAGTTCTCGGTGCTCAGCACGTCCAGGCGGGGCATCAGGCCGCTGCGGTACAGGATGTTGGGATTCTCGAAGTCCGGGAAGGCGAACAGGCTGTTGCGCGGGTCGAAGGCGGCGATCAGCACGTACAGCAGCGGGTAGACGGCGACCAGCACGACCAGGATCAGGAACAGGTGCGTGAGCTGGTCACCCAGCACGGCGGCGTAACTGATGCGGCGGCCCGTGCGGGCCATGCCGATCCGCTGCCCCAGCAGGCTGGTCAGGGCCAGCACGCCGGTCGCGGCCAGCAGGAACAGCAGGAAGCGCACCCAGCCGCGTTCCACGAAGTAGATCGAGAAGCTCTTCTGGCGGCCCTGCATGTTCTGCACGAGCGCCTGCCCCAGCACGATCAGGGCGATGACCAGGGCGGCCGTGACCAGCCAGGGCAGCGCGCGGCGCAGCAGGCTGGGTTCACGGTGGACGTACCCGCCGGGCGGCAGGTCGCTGGGGGTCTTGGGTGCGGCGGTCACTTGCGGGCCTCCTCGAACACGCCGGCCGCGCGGAAGTTCACGAGGCTAATGGCGAGGGTCAGGAAGAAGATGATCAGGGCGATGGCGCTGGCCAGCGCGAAGTTCTGCCCGCCGCTGGACACGAACGCGGTGTTGTAGCCCCACGAGAGCAGGATGTCGGTGCTCTGGGCGGTACTTTCACGGCCTTCCTGGGCGGGGCCGCCTGCCGTGAGCAGGTAGATGATGCCGAAGTTGTTGAAGTTGAACGCGAAGCCCGACAGCAGGATCGGCGTGAACGACGTGCGCAGCAGCGGCAGCGTGATGGTCGTGATCTGCTGCCAGCGGCTGGCGCCGTCGATCTCGGCCGCCTCGTACAGGTCGTCGTTGATGGTGCTCAGGGCGCTGATGGTGGCGGTCATCATGTACGGGAAGCCCAGCCACAGGTTCACGAGCAGGATGCTGACCTTCGCCCACAGCGGGTCGCCCAGCCAGGGCACGGCGGCGACGCCGAGCAGCCCCAGGGTCTTGTTCACGATCCCGAACTGCTGGTTGAACAGCGCCACCCACATCTGCACGCTGATCACGGCGGGCACGGCCCACGGCAGGAACAGCAGCGTGCGGTAGATGTTGCGGCCCTTCAGGCGCTTGTTGTACAGCAGGATGCCCAGGATCAGTCCGGCGACCGCGTTGATGACGATGGTCGAGAAGGCGAACACCACGGTCCACAGGAACACGGGCCACAGGGCGCGGCTGGCCTTGCCGAAGATCTCGCGGAAGTTGGCCAGTCCCACGTACTCGTAGCGGTTGATGCGGGTGGCGCCCGAGATCTTCACGTCGCCGGGCATCGGGGCGGCCAGGGTGATGGCCGCGCCACGGACACTGGCGACCTTCTGCCGGTACGGGACGCTGGCGTCTTCGTCGTACAGAACGACGGTGCTGCCCGCGCAGTCGGGCGCGGCGCACTTCAGGAACTCGGCCATGCTCTGTCCGGCGAGCTCCGGCAGGGTCACGGTGCGGCGGTCGGCGCTGAGGGTCGCGGCGGTGCGCGAGGCGCTGTCCGGGTTGCCGCTGTTCGAGCCGCTGTAGTTGGTGAAGGCGTAGTTCACGGTCAGGATGACCGGCAGCACCGTGAACGCCAGGATGAACACCAGCGCGGGCAGCAGGTAGAACCAGTTCGTGATCCAGGGAAACAGCCGGTAGGTGAGCGGCGCGAGGATCAGCAGGGCCAGCAGCGTGAAGATCAGGATGGTGTAGGCGGGCGCGCCGGGCAGGACCTGCGCGGTCAGGCCGGCGACCAGCCAGCCGATCAGGACACTCAGGCCGATCAGGGCGCTCAGGATCAGCAGCGCCACGAAGACGCCGCGCGTTCCCTGTGGCGGCACGGTCGCGGACCGTTTGGGAATGGGGGGGTGCATGGTGTGGGTCATGGGTGGGGGTAACCTCCCTGCGCCCGGGGGCAGGTGGAACCGCCGGCGTCGCGGCGGGCAGAAGGGGGTGGCGGGACGGACCTGGTTGGTAGGCAGCCTACACCCTGGCAGCGCGCCGGCGACGGGGGGCGGGCAGGAAAAGCGGCTGCCCCGTCCGGCGTCGGTGGGCGCGGCGGGCGGGGCAGCAACGGCTGACGCAGGGAACGTGCCGGTTCAGGTCACGTTCCCTGCGCAGGGGATCACTTGATGTTGCTGTTGATTTCCTGCACGGCCTTGTCGAGGATCTGGCCGTAGTTCTGGTTGGGCTTCTGGACGCTCTGGGCGATGGCGTTGCTCCAGGGGCCCCACACGGCGCCCATCTGGGGCACGTTGGGCATGGGGGTGCCGGCGCTGATGCTCTTGCCGAAGCCCACGACCACGGGGTCGGCTTTCAGTTTGGTGCGGGCGCTGAGGCTGACGGGGATGCGGCCGCCGGCCTTGTTGAAGGCGACCTGGGCGTCACTGGAGCTGATCTGGCGGGCGAAGGCGGCCGCGGCGGCCTTGTTCTTGCTGTAGGAGTTCAGCATGGTGCCCTGCACGCCCACGAAGGGGCTCCACTTGCCGCTGGCGCCGGGAGGGGTGGGGAAGGTCATGATGCCGTAGTCGACGCCGGCCTTCTTGATGTCGCCCATGTCCCAGGGTCCGGTGAGGAACATGGCGAGGCGGCCGTCCACGAAGGCACTCTTGGCGGCGCCGCCGTCCACGCCCTCGGGCACGAGGTTGTACTTGTAGCGCAGGTCGTTCAGGAAGGCGCTGGCCTTGTCGGCGCCGGCGTTGGCGAGGCCCACGTCCTTGGTGTTCAGGGTGCCGCCGGTGTTCTTGAAGACGTAGCCGCCGTAGGCGCTGACGATCCCGTACTGCATGTAGGCGTTGCTGAGGTCGGCGAGGTAGCCGAATTTACCGCTGCCGGTGTTCTTCTGCGCGGTGGCCAGGAACGCGCTCCAGGTGGTGGGGGCGCTGGGCACGAGTTTCTTGTTGTACACGACGGCGACCGCTTCGGCGAACATGGGGATGCCGAACAGTTTGCCCTGGTAGGTCAGGGCGTTGACGGCGGTCTTGTCGAGGTCGGTCTTGCTGGTGACGTACTTGTCCATCGGCTCGATGACGCCGGCGGCAGCCAGCTGGCCGAGGCGGTCCTGGGGGAGGGTGGTGACGAGGTCGGGGCCCTGGCCCTTGGGGGCGCTCTGGATCAGCTTGTCGGGAATCTGGTCGAAGGGGACGCTGACGATGTTGACGGTGTCGCCGGTCTTGGCCTTGTACTGGGCGGCCTGGGTGCGCAGCCACGCGAGTTCGGCGTCGCCGAAGTGCGTCCAGACGGTCAGGGTGGCGGCGCTGGCCTGGCTGATCAGCGCGAGGGAGAGGACAGTCAGTGCTTTTTTCATAGGGCTCCTTGAAGGACGGCGGTCTAGTGAACCGCTTCCAATTGGGGTTGATCCTGTTCCATCAGTCTTCCACGGAAGGAGGCGTCTGGAGGTGCCGATTCGAGCGCTTTCGGCCGAATTGATTCTGGTTGCTCGCCGGACATTATAGGACTGCACCTCCCGCTTGACAATGCCTGGGCCGTTCAGGAATTGAACGTACCAGTCAATCAAAAGTATGCATTCCCACACCGGGTCCAACGAAGGCGGCCTGCGTTCGCAGGTGCCACCGGAACCGGTGTCTACAGGGAAATTGGTCCTGTCATCATACTCCACACATGAGAGCGGGGAGCCCCCCGGGCATCCGGGCAGTTCGTTCGGTCCCGCCCCATGCCGTCCAGCAACCTCGCCGTCCGGTGCCACGTCACCGGGTGCCACGCCCCTGGAACGCGCCGCGCGTCCCCTGCCGGCACGTCGCGCACGAGACAGGCGTCCTTACCGCTCGGTCAGGGAGCGGCGTATACTCCGCGCATGCCGGCCACCCCCACTCCCTCCACAGCCACGGGCCGCACGCGCCTGACGCTGTTCTTCACCATCTTCATCGCCATGCTGGGCCTCAGCGTCCTGTTCCCCATCATCGCGCCCCTGGGCCGCCAGCTCGGCCTGACCGAGACCCAGACCGGCTGGTTCTCCACCGGCTACTCCCTGATGCAGTTCATCTTCTCCCCCATCTGGGGAAGCCGCAGCGAACGCCAGGGCCGCAAACCTGTGCTGCTGCTGGGCCTCGTGGGCTTTTCCATCAGCTTCGGCCTGTTCGGCATCCTCGCCCAGCTGGGCCTCCAGGGCGCACTGGGCGGCACCGCCCTGTTCGCGCTGCTGGTCGCCTCCCGCCTGATCGGCGGCGTGCTGTCCAGTGCCACCCTGCCCACCGCGCAGGCCATGATGGCCGACCTGAGCGACAAGAACGACCGCGCCGCCAGCCTCGGCCTGATCGGCGCCGCCTTCGGGCTGGGCGTCGTGTTCGGCCCCGCCATCGGCGCACTCCTGAGCACCGTCAGCCTCACCGCGCCCATCTTCTTCAGCACCGCGCTGGGCCTGGTCACTGCGCTGGTCGCGTGGCGCACCCTGCCCGAAACGCGCCGCGCCGGCAGCACCGAACCCGCCACCGGCAGCCGCCGCGCCCTGCTGGGCCAGGGCGCCATCCCGCTGTTCCTGGCGATCAGCGCCCTGAGCACCCTCGCCAGCGTCGGCATGGAACAGACCATCGGCTTCTACGTGCAGGACACCCTGAAGCTCACCCCGGAAGGCGCGGCCCGCACCGTCGGCGGCATGCTGACCATCTTCGGACTGGTCGCCGCGCTCGTGCAGGGCGGCGCCATCCGGCCCCTCGCGAAGAAACTGCCCACCACGCCGCTGGTCGCCGCCGGGCTGCTGATCATGGCCGCCGGCATGTTCCTGCTGCCCACCGGCCAGAGCTTCTGGCCGATCACGCTGGCCCTGGCCGTCATCGGGATCGGCAGCGCCGTCCTGAGCCCCAGCCTCAGCGCCGCCCTGAGCCTCAGCGTCACCGAGGACCAGCAGGGCGCGGTCGCCGGACTGAACTCCAGCGCCCTCGCCCTGGGCCGCATGACCGGCCCGCTGATCGGCACCGGCCTGTACCAGACCGCCGGACACGCCGCCCCCTACCTCCTGAGCGGCGGCGTCCTGACCGCCCTGCTGATCTGGACACTGATCAGCCGGCCCAGGGTGAATACCGCCTGATGGTCGATGGTCGACAGCGTGCGCGCGGCCCGGCCGTCCCTGTCAAGGCCACTCCCTGCTGCCAACCCACCCTCCCCCCTTTCCGGCGCGTACACTGCCAAGGTGAACGACGCTCCACGCCGACCCTCTGCCCGCCCTGCTTCCGGCTCCCGCCCTTCCCGTGAGGACCGGCCGGGGCCTTTCAATCCCGCGCGGGAGGTGGCGGTGCGGGTGCTGCTGCGCGTGCTGAACGGCGACGCCTTCGCCGCCCCGGCACTGGACGACGCCCTGCAACAGGCGCGGCTGCCGGGCCGGGACTCGGGACTGGCGACGCACGTCGTGTACGGCACGCTGCGGCACGCGCTGACGCTGGACCGCGCCCTGAGCCCCATGCTGAAGGGCGAGACGCACCCGAAGACGCGGGCCGTCCTGATGGCCGGGGCGTTCGAGAAACTGTTCCTGGGCACCGCGCCGCACGCCGTGGCGAGCGAGTACGTGAACCTCGCCCGTGGGGCGCGGCTGGGACCGCCCGCGCTGGTGAACGCCGTGCTGCGCCGCGTGACGCTGCCCGACGCGACCGACGAGACCCGCACGGAACTGCCCGGCTGGCTGGCCGACCTGTACCGCGCGGCGTTCGGTGAGCAGGCGGGCGCGGTCATGGCGGACCTGCTGCGCCCGCAACCGCTGTGGCTGAGCCTGTCGGACGCGGGCGTGCGCGCCCTGGAGGAAGAGGGCAGCGTCGTGCATCCGGGCGTGCAGGGCGTGGACCGCGTGGAACTGGACCGCCCGCTGCGCCGCACCGCCGCGTATGAACGCGGGCAGGCGCAGCCGATCAACCCGGCCAGTCTGGCCTGCGTGGACGCGCTGGGCGACGTGAGCGGCGTGCGCGTGCTGGACCTGGCGGGCGGGGCGGGCGTGAAGGCCGCGATGCTCGCCACGCGCGGCGCGCAGGTCACCAGCGTGGACCTCGTGGCCCGCAAGCACGACGCGGCGCGCGGAAACCTGCGCCGCCTGGGCCTGAAAGCCGAGTTCGTGACGCACGACCTGACCGAACCCCTGCAACTGGAACCGGCGGCCGTGGTGCTGCTGGACGCCCCCTGCACCGGCAGCGGCACGCTACGCAGCCACCCGGAAATCAAGTTGCGCCTCACGCCGGACGCCGTGCAGGAGATGGCGGCGCTTCAGGCGCGGATGCTGCCGAACGCGGCGGCGCTGGTGCAGCCCGGCGGGACGCTGGTGTACTCGGTGTGCTCGGTCACGCCGCAGGAAGGACCGCAGGTCGTGCAGGCCTTCCTCGACGCCCACCCGGACTTCGAGGCGCAGCCCGTGACGGGCGTCGAGGTGCCCACCGTCCCGGCGGGACCGGGCGTGCTGACCGTCCCGGACGGCGGCATCGACGGGTTCTTCATCGCGCGGATGGTGCGCCGGGCGTAAGCGGTAGGCAGCGCAGACCGGGGCCGGGTACGCTGGGGTATGACACTCCTGCGCCGGTCCGTCCTGCTGAGCCTCCTGACGCTGCTGCCCGGCGCCGCGCACGCGCAGACCCCCGCGAACTGCGCCCTGGCGAACGCCGTGGACAGCGGCACGTACGCCACCCTGACGATCAGCGCGTGGTCTGAAGTCGATCAGGACAACGCCAGTTACAACTGGGCCGAGTGCCGCGCCGCCGCGCTGCGCCGCACCCTGACCGGCAACCCCAAGCTCAGTGCCCGGATCGACACGCTGCGAAGACAGTACCGCGAGATGCGCGCCATCGAGAGCGAACTGGCGGGCGTGCGCGCCGGGGGCGGCACGCTGTACGCGCACGCCGTGCCCCGGTCCTTCGCGTTCCTGGAAGAGCAACTGGCCAGCCTCGCGGGACTGGCCCGCACGGCGCTCGGTGGCCAGACCGGCAGCCTGTACGCGCGGCAGGTGACGCAGGCCCGCGCGGACCACGCGGCGTACGTCGCGGCGCTGCGCCGCTACCGCCCCGGCGCCGACGAGGAGTACGTGCGGTTCGACCCGGTCAGCTGGAACGCCAGCGTGAACCGCTACGAGGCGCTCGGGAAGGCGATCATGGGCACGCTCGGTAGCCGCAACGACGCCGCGACCGCTGCCGGGTACGCCATCCTGACCAGCCCGGTCTTCAGTGCCGACGGCGACTACTGACCGCCACCATGAACGGCGCGCCGCCGCAGGTGACTCCACAGGTCGCCTTCCAGCGCGGCGGCCCATACGGGGGGCGTCTCGCTGATCTGCGCGGCGCTGAGGGTCACGGCCCGCTCACCGTTCGTCAACACGGTGAAGGCCTGCGCCGGCCCGATCAGCGGGGGCTGCGCCGCCCAGCCCTGCGCGGCCGCCTGCGCCAGCCAGTGCGTGAACGCCGCGCGGATGTCGGTGCCCGGCGGCAACAGGACGTGCGGCGCACCCTGCGGTTCAGGCCAGGACACGCCGGGCGGGGCACCCAGGTTCAGGCCCGGCTCTGCGGCCACGGGCCCGGACCGGGGCAGCAGCGGCAGGTCCAGCGTGCCGCCCGCGCTGACCACGAGCAGCAGGGACTCCTCCCCCACCCGGTACAGGTCCGCTGGGACGCCGAAGCCCACAGCCCCGGTCGGTAGGGGCGCACATTTGGCCGCCAGCAGCGCGGCGCGAATACCGGCCAGCGCCCGCCACTGTCCGCGCGGGTCGGCCGGGCCGCGCAGACGCACGAAGCGCTCACCCCCGGTCGCGGTACACGCCCAGCGGCGTCACGCCCGCCGGCCACACCACGCCGCGCAGCGGGGCAGGCAGGTCCGCCACGCACCGCCGGGGCCAGCGCAGGGGCGGGAACAGCAGTCCCAGCGCCAGCCGCAGCCGGGCCAGCCTCCGGCCTGACAGACGGCTCCCTGTCGCCGCCGGGTCACTGAACGTCCAGTCCGCTGCGCGTTTCATGCCCGCAGTGTAAAACCGGGCCGCACACGGCGACCCGGCCGATGAAGCCTGGGGTGCAGTCCTGAAGGGTTACTGGCCCAGCGCGGCGTCGAGGGCGATCTCGATCATGGCGTTGAAGGTCAGCTGGCGTTCCTCGGCGGTGGTCTCCTCGCGGGTGACGAGGTGGTCGCTGATGGTCAGGACGGTCAGGGCCCGGACGCCGTGCTTGGCGGCCAGGGTGTACAGTCCGGCGGCTTCCATCTCGACGGCCAGCACGCCGAAGTCCGCCCAGATTTTGTACTGGTCGAAATCGTCGTGGTAGAAGGTGTCGCTGCTCATGATGTTCCCGACGTGCGTGGTGTGGCCGCGTTCGCGGGCGATCTGGTAGGCGCGCATCAGCAGGTCGAAGTCCGCGATAGGCGCGAAGTTCTTCGCGCCGAAGCGGATGTTGTTGATGTTGCTGTCCGTGCAGGCCGCCTGCGCGAGCACGATGTCGCGGACGTGCACGTTCTCCTGGTAGCTGCCGGCGGTGCCGACGCGGATCAGGTTCTTGCAGCCGTACTGCGTGATCAGTTCGCTGACGTAGATCATGGAACTGGCGATGCCCATGCCGGTGCCCTGCACGCTGACCCGCTGGCCCTTGTACGTGCCGGTGTAGCCGTGCATGCCGCGCACGGTGTTGTGCAGGACGGGGTCGGTGAGGAAGGTCTCGGCGATGTGCTTGGCGCGCAGGGGGTCGCCCGGCAGGAGGACGGTTTCGGCGATCTGGCCCGGTTCGGCGTTCAGGTGAATACTCATGACCCCTGAGCCTACCAAGTTCCGGGGTGGCTGTGAACCGTCAGGCGGTGGCGAGGAGCGTCGCGCGGACGGCGTGCGTGAAGGCGGCCACGTCCGGGGCGCTGCCCTGCGCGAGGTCCGGGCGGCCGCCGCCCCTGCCGCCGCTGGCGGTCAGCGCGGCGCGCAGCACCGCTCCGGCGTTCACGGCCGGGTCGGCGCTGCCGATGCCCACGCGGCCCGCATCTGTGACCGCCACGACGACCTCGCCGGGGTTCAGGTCGGTCAGGGCGGGCAGCAGGCCAGCCGGGTCGGGCAGCGTCACGACGCGCAGGGTCACGGTTCCGTGCGTCTCGGTGGGGGCGGCGTCCCGCAGGGTGCGGGCGTGCGCGGCGTGCAGGGCGTCGAGTTGCGCGGCCAGCGCGTTCCGTTCGGTGGTCAGCGCCTCGACCCGTTCGGGCAGCCGCTCGACCGGCACGCTGAACCCCACGGCCAGCCTACGGGCGCCGGCATACACGCTGCCCAGGTACGCGCCCGCCTCCTCGCCGGCCATGAAGGTCACGCGGGTCACGCCGCCCCTCACGCGCTCGGTGCGCAGGATCACGACCGGGGCGGCCATGGCGGCGCGGGGGACGTGCGTGCCGCCGCAGGCGCTCACGTCGAACGGTTCGCCCTGTCCGTCCCGGAAGATCACGAGGCGCACGTTCCCGCTGACCTTCGACTCCCGGCGCAGCGGGTAGAGGTGCAGGTCGCGGTCCGGCACGACCGGCGTTTCGAGGGTCAGGTCGGTGCGGCCCAGCGTCTCGCGCAGCAGCGCCCCGGCAGCCCGCACGTGCGTTTCGGCCGGGTCGCCGCGCAGGTCCAGGGTGCATTCGGGGCCGGTCATGTTCACGGCGTCCACCGTGAACGCCGGGTTCACGCGCACGAAGGCCTGGGCCAGCAGGTGCTCGGCGCTGTGCCGCTGCGAGTGCCGCCAGCGGCGCGCGGCGTCCACCTCGCCCTGGACCGGCGTGCCGACCGGGGGGGCGTCGCCGTCCAGGGTGTGCCAGATCAGGCCGCTGGCCTTCTCCTTGCGGCTGTGCGTAACGGTCGCCGCACGGAGCTCGCCGCTTTCGCCGGTCCAGCGCAGCGTGCCGGTGTCGGCCGCCTGCCCGCCCGCTTCCGGGTACAGGGCCGTGGCGTCCAGCGCCGCCTCGTGCCCGGCGGCGTGCGTGACCTCCGCGGCGAACGTGAGGTCGTGGGAAACGTGGTACAGGGCGCGGGTCATGCCGGACAGGGTAAGGCACGGGGTGTTCTCGCGGGCTGCTCCCGGGACGCCACCGACCTGAAGGGCACTTAAAGCCCTTTTCAAGGTCGGTTCAACAGTTCATTGCGGCAGCGTCAGATTCTGTTCCCTACACTGAACTCATTCAACGGGCCGCCGGAACACGAGAGAGACCGTGAACACCGAACGTCCATTCCATGCAATCAGCGTCCGGTCTTTTTACCGGAACAGGAGGTCATTATGTCAAACTTCACCATCTACATGATCGGAATCGTGGTGCTGATCGTGGCACTGTTCATCGCCGGGAACGCCTTCGGATGGCCGCAGTCCTACACCCTGATCGGCGCGGTCGTGCTGCTGGGCCTCGGCATCCTGGCCGGCGTGACGAGCACCAAACGCCGCGATCCGCCCGCCGGTGATCCGCCCAGCGGCACTCCCCCCGTCCGCTGACCTGTCCCCACAGAGAACCGCCCCGGCTTCAGGCCGGGGCGGTTCTCTGTGGGGACTGAACGGTGCGAATCCCGGTCAGCCGGAACCCGTTTCATGCGGATTCCGTTTATTTCGTTGACAGATCGGAACACCACCGATCTGCCAACTCCACGTCCGGAGGGGCGTTTCTCTCCGGCTCGCTCTGCAGCGCAGCTCTACGAGTCCGCTCGGATTGAATGGCCTTTGCAGCCCATTCAATCGGAGTCCGTATCAGCCGTTCAGGGCCTGCCAGGCGGCGTTCACGGCGGCGCCCCGCTCGAAGGACACACCCAGGGCCGCGAAGGCATCTTCGAGGATGCCGGCGATCCCGAGGGCGTCGTAGCGGTCGGCGTAACCCATGGTGCTCACGCGGAACACCGTGTCCTCGTGGGGCGCCTGTCCGGGCAGGGCGCGCTGGCCCATGGCGGCCAGCTGCGCGGCCACCTGCCGGCCCGTGAGTCCGGCCGGGGGCGTCAGGACTGCCACGGCCGGGCTGGTGCGTGGCGCCCAGGCGGGGGCGCCCAGCGCGGTTCCGGCGGCGATCAGGGCGTCGGTCTTGCGGCGCTGCTCGGCCCACAGCACCTCGCGCGGTACGCTCAGCAGGCGGTCCAGGGCGGTGCTCAGGGCGTAGATCAGGTTGATGGCCGGCGTCTGCGGGGTGCTGCCGGCCTTCTGCCCGGCCAGTTCGCGGGTCATGTCGAGGTAGAAGGCGTTGCCCGGGTTGCGGATCAGGCGTTCCTGCACCCCGGGGCTGAACAGCACGAAGCCCAGCCCGGGCGGGGTGGCGGTGCCCTTCTGGCTGCCGGACACGATCACGTCCACGCCCCACGCGGCGGGGCGCAGCTCGGCCACACCGTACGAGGTGATGCCGTCGGCAATGATGATCAGGTCCGGGTTCTGTGCCCTCGCGGCGCGCGCGATGGCTTCCAGGTCGTGCAGGGCGCCGGTGCTGGTCTCGCTGTGCGTGATCAGCAGGGTGTGTGCGCCGCGCGTGGCGTCCGCGATCTCCTGCGGGTCGAGCACCTCGCCCCAGGGTCTGGCGACCAGGGTGGTGTCGTACCCGAAGCGCTGGGCCATCTCGCCCCAGCGTTCGCTGAACTTGCCGGCCTGGGCGTTCACGACCCGCGCGCCGGCCGGGGTGGTGCTGAGCAGGGCGCCCTCGAACGCGCCGGTGCCGCTGCTGGTGGTGATGACGGCGTCGTAGGGGTCGCCGAGCAGCTGCGAGAGTTTCGCGCGGGCTTCCATGAGTTTCTCGATGCCGTCCTGGGCGCGGTGGTGCATCTGCGGCTGCGCCAGCTGTGCGAGGACGTCCGGCGCGACCTCGACCGGGCCGGGCGCGATCAGGCGGGTGCGGTTCAGGGGCGTGTGGGCGCGGTCGGGGGCTTCACTCATGTCCCGCATGGTAGGCGTTGCCGCGTGGCGGGGTGGGGGCGCTGTGCAGCACCCTGTGGGGAACACCCGCCTGGCCCGCGGTGCGACGGGCCGGGAAGCGGGCCTTCACCTGCGCAGGTTGTGAGAAGTCTGTAGAGAATTCATGATGGAATCATGGAGTGAAGCTGAAGATCCACTCATCCCTGGTGGCCGCCCTGACCCTCCTGAGCGCCGGTCTGTTCCTGCCGCCCGGCGTGCAGGCGCAGGCGACCGTGCCGCTGCCGAGCGCGCCGGCCGGCACGCCCCCCGCCCCGGCCACCGGCAGCGGCGTGACCCTCCCGGGCGGCGCGGTCCTCAGCCCGGACCTGCTGGTCGCCAGCGCCGACGTGTTCGCGCAACTCGTCCAGGCGGACTTCCTGAGCTGCGGCCAGGACGCCCGGCGCGACGAGCAGCTCGACCTGATCGCCGGGCGCGTCCTGCGGGGCTTCACGCTGAAGGCCGAGCTGGGCAGCGCGCGTTACCCCGCCAAACGCTTCGCGAGTTTCGTCCTGCCCAGGCTCGGGCGGGCGAACCAGGTTGCCGGGGCGCTCGCCAACCAGTGCGCTCACCGGGTGGGATTCAGCCGTTACGGCGTCGCCGTGCAGGATGGCCGGGCCACGCTGGTATACGTGCAGCCCGCGCAGATCGAGGCGAGCGACCCGCACGGGTGGATGCTGCGGTTCATGGCGATCACGAACGAGGCCCGGCGTCAGGGGCAGCGCTGCGGTGACCAGCTGTTCGGCACGACCGGCCCGCTGCGCTGGGACGACCGCCTTGCAAGCAGCGCCCAGATGCACGTCAACGACATGATCCGCCTGAACTTCCGCGGTCACGTGAATCCCGAGACCGGCAGCGAACCCCCGGACCGCGCCCGCGCCAGCGGCTACACCGGCGCGGCGGTCGGTGAGAACGCCGCCTACAACGTCCTGACGCCCGAGGAGGCACTCCAGGCGCTGCTGGACAGCCCGGGCCACTGCCGGACGCTGATGAACCCCGACTGGACCGCCTTCGGGGCCGCCATGGGCAACGGCGTCCCCGGCAACATCTTCAACACGTACTGGGTTCAGGATTTCGGCCGCTGAGCAGCCGTGACGGCCCGTCCGGACTCCGGCTGAAAGCTGCGTGAAGGCGTTCAACCCGATGGGCCTCGCAGGGCGGCGCCGCAGCGCGAGCCGCAGAGCAACGGGTTCCGGGTGGGGAACCGGCCCGTGGTGCGGGGAGTGAACGAGACCGGCGCGGTCCGTCTCCCGCCCGCCGGCCGGGCGTCCTCATGAAGGCCGCCGATATGGTGGCCGTACGGGGAGCCGCTACGCTGCGGGCATGCGGATCGTAGTGGTGGGCGGCGTGGCGGCCGGGATGAGCGCGGCCAGCCGGGCGCAGCGGTTCAGTGCGGACGCGCAGGTCGTGGTGTTCGAGCGTGGCGGGTTCGTCAGTTACGGCGCGTGCGGCCTGCCGTACGTGATCGGCGGGGAGGTCGGGGCGTTCAGTGATCTGGTGGCCCGCACGCCCGCGCAGATGCGGGCGCGTGGCATCCGCGTACGGACCCGGCATGAGGTGACAGACGTGGACGCGCGCGCCGGGACGGTCACGGTCCTGGACCGCGCGGCAGGCCGCACGACCACCGAACCCTACGACCGGCTGCTGCTGGCCACCGGGGTCTCCCCCGTCCGGCCGGACTGGGCGCACACGGACCTGGCGGGCGTGCATGTGCTGCGCGACATCCCGGACGGCGAGGCGCTGGACGCCAGCGTGCGGGGCGCGAAACGCGCGTGCATCGTGGGCGGCGGCTACATCGGCCTGGAACTGGCCGAGGCGCTGCGGGCGCGTGGCCTGAGCGTGGTCCTGCTGGAAAAGGGCCCGGAGGTGGCGGGGCGGATGCTGGACCGGCCGTTGCAGGCGCAGGTGCGGGAGGAACTGGAGCGCGGCGGCGTGGACGTGCGCTGCGGCGTGACCGTGCAGGGCCTGACCGGCCGCGGGCACGTGACGGGCCTGCAGACGGACCGGGGGCTGGTGCGGGCCGACGTGGTCATCGTGGCGGTGGGCGTGACACCGAACGTGGAGCTGGCCCGGGCCGCCGGGGTCCGCCTGGGGAAGACGGGCGCGGTGGCCGTGAACGCCCGGCAGGAGACGAACGTGCCGGGCGTCTACTCGGCCGGGGACAACACCGAGAGCCTGCACCGGGTCACGCGCCGCCGCGTGCATATCCCGCTGGGCCTGCCGGCCAACCGGATGGGGCGCGTGGCGGGCGTGAACATGGCCGGCGGGGAGGCCCGCTTTCCCGGCGTGGTCGGGACCGGGATCTTCAGGACCTTCGGGCTGGGCGTGGCCCGCACCGGCCTGACGCAGGCGGAGGCGGAGGCGCTGCACCTGAACGCCGTCAGCGTGGACGTCACCAGCACCGACCACGCCGGGTACCACCGCAGTTCCAGACCCATTCACGTGCGCCTGACCGGCGAGCGCGGCAGCGGGCGGCTGCTGGGCGCCCAGCTGATCGGCCACAACCACCTGAGCGTGAAGCGGGTGGACGTGGTCGCGGCCCTGCTGGGAGAGCGGGCCACCGCCCAGGACCTGTTCGACGCGGACCTCGCGTACGCCCCGCCCTTCAGTGGCGTGTGGGACGTGCTGCTGGTGGCCGCCGACCGGCTGCAGCGGACCCTGTGATTCGCGCCGCGCCGCGCCCGCGGCGTGCCAGACTGCGGCCATGCAACGCCTGCGGTCCTTCACCACGTTCCTGCTCGCCACGGCCGTGGCGTTCTCCAGCGCACTCGCCCAGACCACGCCGGTGGACCGCCTGGCCGCCAGCTACCACTTCCCGGTCGGCAGCTACGCCCCGGCCAGCCGGATTGCGGCCCTGGAGACGCCGCTGCCGCCCGGCAGTCTCCAGCTCAATGAACCGGGCATCCCCGATGCCAACCTGATGGCCCACGGCTTTGAGACGCTGCCCGCGGAGTACGGGCTGCGCTGTCAGGACCGGGCGTTCTACGTGGCCCCGGCGGTGCCCGAGGATTTCTGGACGCTGCGCCGGACACTCCTGGACCTGCCGGACGCGGCCGGGCTGGGCGAGAGCAACGGTCAGGTCATCTTCCGCCGGAACCAGGTGTTCGGCTGGATGACCTGGCAGGGGTCCGCCCTGTTTCTGGGTACCTGCACCGTCGCCCCGGTCGCGGGGCCAGCCCGGACCTTCAGTCCCGTCATCGGGCTGTTCCAGGGTCAGCCTGTGGCGGTCATGGCGGGGCTCGACGGCACACTCGCCTGGTGCGGGCCGGGCGGCCCGGAGCGGACGCTGCGGCTGACCCGCGGGGGCCTGCGCGTCATGGCCCTGAGCTGGGACGGCGCGCGGCTGGCGGTGGCGGGCTGGGACCCGGGGCCGGTGATCCTGCTGCTGAACGCCCGGACGGGCGAGGTGCTGCGCCGCGTCGGGTGGTCGTTCGGCCTTGACGCCCTGGCTTTCTCCGGCGATGGCCAGACGCTGCTGGTCCACGACGTCAATTCAACCTACGCGCTGCTGGACGCCCGGACGGGCGAGGTGCTGGGCGATTGGAGCAACGAGTCCTGGCGTCAGGGCGGGCTGCTGGGGGGCGGCGCGAGCAGCTTCGTTCAGGTGGGTGCCGGCTCCGGCCCCCTGCGGGTACTGGACGGCTTGACGGGCAGGATGACGCGCAATCTCAACAGCTACGAGGTCACCGCCAACGCCCTGACCCCGGATGGACTGTGGGCGGTCACGGCAGACCGCCGGGGGCAACTGAAGGCGTACCGGTCGCGCGATACCAACCTGGGGTTTCCACGCGCCCCGGATTCGGCCGTGACGCTGGGTACCGCCTCGGCCGCCACGCTCCTGATTCCCGGGCGCTCGCCGGACGAGGTTCTGGCCCTGGTGCCCAGCAGGACGTCCGCGGGCGCCGCGGCGGTGCAGCTGCTGGGCTGGCGGGTCAATGAGCGGAGCGTCGCGGCCCTCAACACCGTGGAGATCCGCCCGCGCGACCTGCTGGCCCTGGATCTGGGGGCGGGCACCCTGACGGCCGTGCCCGCCTGCCTGCCCGAACCCCTGCGGCCCTGAGCTGCGGCCCTGGTTACACGCGGACCAGGTAGGCGCTGTCGATCACGTCCAGTGCCCGCACCTGCGCCAGCTGCCCCGGCGTCAGGGCGTCGTCGAGGGTCAGGGTGAACAGCGCCTGTCCGCCCTTCTCGGCGCGGCCGAGGGCCATGCCGGCGATGTTCACGCCCCACTGGCCGAGCAGGGTGGAGAGCTGGGCGACCGCGCCGGGCTTGTCCTGGTTGCTGGCGATCAGGATGTAGCCTTCGGGCTCGAGTTCCACGCGGAAGTCGCGCAGGCGGGTCAGGCGGGGATTCCGGCCGAAGACGGTGCCGCCGACGGTGCGGGTGCGTTCCTTCTGTCCGTCCCCGCCGCCCGTGACCTTCACGATCACCTCGGTCTGGTAGTCGGGGCTGTCGCCTTCCTCGCGGATGGCGATGTTCACGCCACGTTCCCGGGCGAGGGCGCGGGCGTTGATCATGTTGGGCGTCTCGTCGGTGCTGCCGGCCAGGTAC
This sequence comes from Deinococcus depolymerans, assembly GCF_039522025.1. Classification (NCBI taxonomy): domain Bacteria; kingdom Thermotogati; phylum Deinococcota; class Deinococci; order Deinococcales; family Deinococcaceae; genus Deinococcus; species Deinococcus depolymerans. The sequence continues at coordinate 44,722 of NZ_BAAADB010000015.1, forward strand.
CCGACGAGGACGCTGGTGACGACCGGGGCGGGATCGGCGGGGAATTCGCCGCGGAAGGTGACTTCGACGTCGTGTGCGCCGGGCAGCAGTTGCGAGAGGACCCGGCCGAGTTTCTCGCCGAGTTTCAGGTAGCCGCCGAGCGCTTCCATGGTCTTGGCGTCCAGGGCGGGGGCGTTCACGGCGCCCTTGCTGACGTCGCCGTGCAGGGCGTCGAGGACGCGGGAGACGATTTCAGCCCCGACGCGTTCCTGCGCCTCGAAGGTGTTGGCGCCCAGGTGCGCGGTGATGCCCAGGTTCGGGGCGCCCAGGAAGGGGTGGTCCGGGGTGGGGGGTTCATCCACGAACACGTCCACGCCCGCGGCGAAGAGGTGACCGCTGTGCAGGGCGTCCACGAGGGCCTGTTCGTCGATGATGCCGCCGCGCGCGGCGTTCACGGCAATGGCGCCCCTGCGCAGTCGGGCGAGCTGCGGGGCGCCGATCATGCCGCGGGTCTCGTCGGTCAGGGGGGTGTGGACGGTGACGGCGTCCACCTGAATGAGCAGGTCGTCGAGGGTGGCGGCGCGCGTGACGCCGAGGCGTTCGAACTTGCTGTCCGGGACGTAGGGGTCGAAGGCGACGACCTTCATGCGCAGGCCCTGGGCGCGGTCGGCGACGATGCTGCCGATACGGCCCAGGCCGACGATGCCGAGGGTGCGGTCCTTGAGTTCCTGGCCCAGGTACTTGCGGTCCCACTGTCCGGCGCGGGTCAGGCGGTCGCTGCGGGTCAGGCCGCGCGCGGCGGCCATGAGGTGCATGACGGCCAGTTCGGCGGCCGAGACGTTGTTGCTTTCCGGGGCGTTCAGGACCAGCAGGCCGCGCAGGCTGGCGTAGTCGAGGTTGATGTTGTCCACGCCCACGCCGCCCCGGCCGATGACTTTCAGGCGGGGTCCGGCGGCGTCGATGAGTTCCCGGTCGACCTTGGTGCGGCTGCGGGTGATCAGGGCGTCGTAGTCGGGCAGGCGGCGCAGGGTCTCGGCGCGGTCCATGTTGCCCTGGTAGTCGATCTGGAAGCCGGCGTGGTCGAGGTTGCCGGGGTTCATCTCGTCGCAGATCAGGACGCGCAGGGTGGCGGCCTGTTCGGGGGTGGGTGCGGGAGCGGTCATGGTTCTGAGGGTAAGCGTCCGGGGAGGGTGCGGGCAGGATTTGGCTAGGGGGAGGGTGCGGACTTCGGGTTTTCTTCAGGTGGGGTGGGTGGCCGGGGCGGGGGGTAGACTTCTATTTTTAGGTAAACCTAAAATGCGGGCATGCCGTCCACCCCCCCCTCCCCGGACGCTGCCCACGTCCCCAGCGACACCCCTGCCACGCCGCGCCCCACGTCCAGCAGCCTGGACGACCGCATGAACGCCCGCGCCGCCGCCATCCTCGAACAGCGCGGCGGGCGGCGCGGCCTGGCCCGCCTGCTGCCCTTCATCGGCCCGGCCGTCATCGCGTCCATCGCGTACATGGACCCCGGCAACTTCGCCACCAACATCAGCGGCGGCGCGCAGTTCGGCTACGGCCTGCTGTGGGTGATCCTGACCGCGAACCTGATGGCCATGCTCATCCAGAACCTCAGCGCCAAGCTGGGCATCGCCACCGGTCACAACCTCCCGGAGGTCATCCGTCGGCGCTGGCCCCGCCCGGTCGTGTGGGCGTACTGGGTGCAGGCCGAGATCGTCGCCATGGCCACCGACCTCGCCGAATTCCTGGGGGCCGCCATCGCCATCCAGCTGCTGACCGGCCTGCCGCTCATCTGGGGCGCGGCCATCACCGGCGCCCTGACCTTCTGGCTGCTGACCATCCAGCGCCGCGGGTTCCGCCCACTGGAACTCGTGATCGGGGGGTTCGTCGCCGTGATCGGCGTGGCGTACCTCACGCAGTTCGTGATGGCCCGGCCCGACCTCGCGCAGCTCGGAGCGGGATTCATTCCGTCATTCCAGGGCGTGGACAGCGTGTACCTCGCGGTCGGCATCATCGGCGCGACCGTCATGCCGCACGTCATCTACCTGCACTCGGCCCTCACGCAGGGACGCGTCCCCACCCGCAACGACGACGAGAAACGCCGGCTGAGCCGACTCAACCGCGTGGACGTGATCGTGTCCATGGGCATCGCCGGCCTGATCAACATGAGCATGCTGGCCGTCGCCGCCGCCACCTTCCACGGCAAGGGCATCGAGGACGCCGGGAATCTCGAGACCGCCTACCAGACCCTCACGCCCCTGCTCGGCCCGGCCGCCGCGACCGCCTTCGCCATCGCGCTGCTCGCCAGCGGCCTGAGCAGCAGCGCCGTGGGCACCATGGCCGGGCAGGTGATCATGCAGGGCTTCGTGAACTTCAGCATTCCGCTGTGGCTGCGCCGCACCATCACCATGCTGCCCGCCTTCGTCGTGATCCTGCTGGGCCTGGACCCCACGCGCGTGCTGATCCTCTCGCAGGTCATCCTGAGTTTCGGCGTGCCGTTCGCCCTCGTGCCGCTGCTGCTGTTCACCGCGCGGCGCGACGTGATGGGCGTCCTGACCAGCCGCCCGCACGTCACCGGGCTCGGCTGGCTGTTCGCGGGCATCATCATCGCCCTGAACGGGTACCTGCTGTGGGGCGCCCTGACCGGAGGGTGAGGGGGGGGCGGGGGCCTGCGCCTGGGCGCGGTTTCCGGTCCTGTTCCCCGCCCCTTACAGGCTGACGTCCAGCGGCAGGGCCGCGCCGAGCAGCGCGCCGTACCGCTCGGTGCCGATCTCGCGGACGCCCAGCGTCTCCAGGTGCGGGTTCTGGATCTGGGCGTCCAGCAGGATGAACCCGCGCGCGTGCAGGTGCGCGGCCAGGTGAATCAGCGCGGCCTTGCTGCCGTTGGTGACGCGGTGGAACTTGCTCTCGGCGATGAACGCGCCGCCCAGCGCGAGCCCCAGCACCCCGCCCGCCAGTTCGCCGCCGCGCCAGACCTCGAAGGAGTGCGCCAGGCCCTGCGCGTGCAGGTGAAGGTACAGGGCGGCGAGTTCGTCACTGATCCACTCGCCGTCGCGCGGGGCGCTGCCGGGCAGGTCGCCGCGGCAGCCGGCCAGCACGTCCGGGAAGGCCGTGTCCACGCGCGGCTCGAACCGTTTCAGGTCGCGGCGCAGGCGCCGGGCGACGTGCAGGCCGTCCGCCTCGGTCAGCGGCACCACCGCGCGGTTCTCGACGGAGTACCACATCAGGCCGTCGCCGTTGTCCATCAGGAACGCCCCGGACGCGTAGTGGCGGGCCACCTCGCGGGTCAGGGGGTCCGGGTGGGTCAGGAAGGTGCGGGCGGGCGGCAAGTCACCCTCCGGCCGGCACGGGCCTGGGGTACAGGACCGCCTGCGTGCAGCGGAACAGGGCCATCAGCCGGCCGTCCGGGCCGCTCACCTCGGCGTCCCAGACCTGGGTGGTGCGGCCGGCGTGGACCTTGCGGGCCTCGCAGGTGACGGTGCCCTCGCGGGCCGTGCCGAGGTGGTTGCTCTTGAGCTCGATGGTGGTAAAGCCGCTGGCGTCGGCGGGCAGCAGCATCCGCGTGCCGTACCCGCAGGTGGTGTCGGCCAGCGCGACGACGCTCGCGGCGTGCAGGAAGCCGTTCGGGGCGAGCAGTTCGGGCCGGACGGTCAGTTCGCTGCGCAGCAGTCCCGGGCCGGCGTGCGTGAAACGGATGCCGATCAGGCCGGGCAGTCGCCCGGCACCGAAGGCAGTCAGGGCCTCCGGGGTGGGCAGCGGGGTCGGGAAGTGGTCGGGGGCGCTCATGCCTCCCAGCCTACCCCGCTCCTCCCGGCGGCCCGGCCGGCAGTGGGCGGGCTCCTGTGACCGACGCCCCTGTGCGGGTCCCGCAGCGGCCTAGAATGGGAGGGTGCGTCTCGATTCGTTGTCCACCCTGAACTACCGGAACCTCGCGCCGTGCACCCTGGCGTTTCCGGCCGGCGTGACAGGCGTGTTCGGCGAGAACGGGGCTGGCAAGACAAACCTGCTCGAAGCCGCGTACCTGGCCCTGACCGGCCTGACCGACGTGACCCGCCTGGAACAGCTGGTGCAGCAGGGCGAGGCCGAGGCGTACGTCCGTGCCGACCTGGAAAGCGGCGGGAGCCTCAGCGTGCAGGAGGTCGGGCTGGGCCGCGGGCGACGCCAGCTGAAACTGGACGGCGTGCGCGTGCGGACCGGGGACCTGCCGCGCGGGAGCGCGGTGTGGATCCGCCCGGAGGACAGCGAACTGGTGTTCGGGTCCCCGTCGGGACGGCGGGCATTCCTGGATTCGCTGCTGTCGCGCCTGAGCGCCCGCTACGCCGAGCAGCTCGCGCGGTACGACCGGACCGTGTCGCAGCGCAACGCGGCCCTGCGCGGCGGCGAGGAGTGGGCCATGCACGTCTGGGACGAGTCGCTGGTGCGGCTGGGCAGCGAGATCATGCTGTTCCGCCGCCGGGCACTCGTGCGCCTGAACGAACTGGCGGCCGAGGCGAACGCCGCGCTCGGCAGCCGCAAATCCCTGACGCTGACCCTGACGGAATCCACGACGCCCGAATCGTACGCGCAGGACCTGGGCGCGCGCCGCGCGGAGGAACTCGCGCGGGGCAGCACCGTGACCGGCCCGCACCGCGACGACCTGCTGCTGACGCTGGGGGAGTTCCCGGCGAACGAGTACGCCAGCCGCGGCGAGGGCCGCACGGTCGCGCTCGCGCTGCGGCGCGCGGAACTCGAACTGCTGGCCGAGCGGTTCGGGGAGCGGCCGGTCCTGCTGATCGACGATTTCTCAGCGGAACTCGACCCGGTGCGGCGGTCGTTCCTGCTGGAACTGGCGGGCAGCGTGCCGCAGGCGATCGTGACCGGCACCGAGCGCGCGCCGGGCGCGGCGCTGACGCTGCGGGCGCAGTCGGGCCGTTTCACGCCCGACCTGCCCGACGGGACCGGCCCGGAGGAGGTGGGCACGCACGGGGCCGAAGACGGGGACGGCGCGGACGGCCTGAGTCCCGCGCCCGTGCAGGTGGGCGCGTGACCCGCGGCCGCCGCTTGAGCGGCCCGCGCGCCATCGGGGACCTCATGGGCGCCACGCTGGGCACCGCCCGCATCGCGCGGGGAATCGAGCGGGCGCGCGCCATCCTGCTGTGGCCGCAGGCGGTCGGACCGGAGATCGCGCGTCTCACGCGGCCCCGCACGCAGCAGGGCGGCACGCTGTTCGTGGAGGTGCGTGACAGCGCCACCGCCCACCACCTGAGCATGCAGCGCCACCATTTCATGAAGGCGCTCAATGCCCTGATGCCGGACCAGCCGATCAGCGAGATCCGCTTCAGCGTGGGCACCGTGAAGGGCCCGGTCGCGGCGCCCACGCCCGCACCGCTGCCCGCCCCGGACCGGGCGCGGGCGCGGCAGCTGGTCGAGGGCGTGCAGAGCGAACGCAGCCCCGAACTCCGGGGCGCGGCGCTGCGGGCCGCCGAGGCGATCACCCGCGCCCGGAAGTGGCGGGAGGAGCAGGGCTGGCGTCCGTGCCCGGTGTGCGGTGAGGCCAGCCGTGAGCAGCCGTGCCGGGCCTGCACGCTGACCCTGGACGACCCGAACGTGCGCCGCGCCGCGCGGCTGCTGCAACGCTGGCCGGAGAAACTGCCGGACCTGCACGGCACCCTGGGAGACAGCGGAGCGGGCGCGGCGCGTTTCCTGGCGTTGCAGCAGCTCGAGGGGCAGCTGGACCTGCTGGCGCTGGAGTGCGTGCGCAGCGGGCACGAAGACGGCTACCGGGAATTCCTGGCGCAGCAGGCGGACGTGTTCATGGCGCTCACGCTGCGGCGCACGCGGGCGCAGCTGCGCCCGTCCGACCGCTCGCTGCTGCCGGACAGTGCCCGCAGCGTCCTGAACGCCGGACGCTGAGGCCGGCCGCCCCGGGCAGGGTTCCTTGGCCGGGTCTCCCCCGACCGGGTGGATGGGTGAATCCGCCTGCATTCACGCGCCGGGAGCGGGGTATCGTGACGGCATGACCGACCTGAGTAAACCCGCGCCCCGTGCCCCCGAGCCTGCCGCGACGCCGGGCGGCGCGGCGTCCAGTGACGCGCACCGCGCGGCGGGTCCTCAGTCCGTGCGGGTGGCGGTCCTGACGGTCAGTGACACGCGGACACCCGAGACGGACACCAGCGGGCAGTACCTGCTGGCCGAACTGCGCGGGCAGGGGCACGAGGTGGTCGCGTACCGCGTGGTGCGCGACGACGCGGTCGAGATCCGCTCGGCGCTGGTGGCCTTCGCGCGCGAGGCGACGGTCGTGCTGTCGAGCGGCGGGACCGGCATCACCGGGCGGGACGTGACGGTCCCGGTCGTGGAATCCATGATCACCAAGCCCATCCCGGGGTTCGGGGAACTGTTCCGGATGCTGTCGTACCAGCAGGTGGGCGGGGCGGCCATGCTGTCCCGCGCGGTGGGGGGACTGGTGCGCGGCGCGGTGGTGTTCGCGGTGCCCGGCAGCCTGAACGCCGTGAAGACCGCCTGGGAAGGCATCCTGCGGGACGAGATCGGGCACCTGGCGTTCGAGGTGACGCGGCACGGACAGCCGGGCGTGCTGGCCGCGCCACCGGCCCACACCCCGGCGGACGCGCCGGCGCTCCCGCCGGCCCCGCAGCCCGGCGCGGGTGGGGGCGTCGCGGCCGGGCTGGGCCGTCACCGCAAGGGACCGCAGTGAGCCGTGGGGGACCGGTGACCGCCGGCCGGGACGGGCGACCGTGCCGGGCCTGAGCGGACCGCTGCTGCTGGCCCTGGCGCTGATCGGCGTGTACTGGCTGGCGCGGGTGGGGCGCGCGGCGCGGCTGGCCCTGCGGCCCGCGCAGGCGTGGTGGGCGGTGCCGGGGCTGGCGCTGCTGCTGCTTGCGCCGCTGCTGGACCTGCCGGCGCTGTTCGGGCTGGGAGCGGCGCTGCTGCTGCTGTCCGAGTTCGCGCCCGGTGCGTTCCGGCCCGCGCCGGCGCAGCTGCCGGGCCGCTGGGAGCAGGCCGGGTGGCCGCTGGTGAGCGCCGTGCTGGGCGCGGGCCTGCTGGCCGGCGGGAGCGGGACGGGCGCGGCGGGGGCCGCGTGGCTGCCGCTGGCCGTCTCGGCGCTGCTGGCGGGCGGGGCGGGCCTGCTGGGCGCGGCGCTGACGCCGCTGCACCGGCGCGCGCCGCTGGGTTTCCAGGTCCGCTGGAACCGCACGGTCACGCCCGAGTGGCCGGACCTGAGCGTCACCGTGACGGATCAGGGGGCGTACCTGAAGAACATTTCCGGGCGGGCGCTGCGGCTGGCCGGCTGGTCCCCGGCGGGCCTGAACGCGTGGTACCGGGTGCGGGAGGCGGGGGGGCGGCCGCTGCTGGAACTGCGCTCGGGTCAGGAGGCGCTGCTGCCGCTGACCGCGCAGGACAGCGGCGTGCGCGTCTGGTACGCGCCGCTGCGGGTGGACGAACCGCACCTGTTCCGCGCCGACTGGACCCCCCCGGACCGCGCCGACGCCCGCGTCCTGAACTGAAGCGGGCGTGAAGGTTCCCTGATGGTTTTGCAGGGTTTTTCACGCCCGTCCGGGAATCTCGGGGTATGGTGGGCAACATCGTGAGTCTGGTGTTTGACTGGTCGGCGCTGCGCGCCCTGACAGAAGGGCCGGGAACCGGCGGAATCCTCCGCCAGGAACCCGGCGATTTCCGTGTGGAGGAAGTGCCTCTGTACCTGCCGTCCGGTGAGGGCGAGCACCTGTTCGTGCAGTTCGAGAAGACCGGACACACGACCGCGCACGTCCTGCGGGAACTGGGCGTGCAGATCGGCGTGCGCGACCGTGACATCGGCGTGGCCGGCCTGAAGGACCGGCACGCGGTCACCACGCAGTGGATCAGCCTGCCGGGCAAGGTGGAAGGGCGCCTGGGGTCGTTCACGCTGGACGGCGTGCGGGTGCTGCAGGTGTCGCGGCACACGAACAAGCTGGGCATGGGGCACCTGCGTGCCAACCGTTTCGTGGTGCGGGTGCGCGGCGCGGCCGGTCAGGCGGACGCCGCCCGGCAGACGCTGGCGCTGCTCGCGGCGCGGGGCGTACCGAACTACTTCGGGCCGCAACGGTTCGGGCTGGGCGGCCTGAACGCCGAGGAGGGCCTGCGGGTCGTGCGGGGCGAGTCGCGGGTGCGTGATCCGCGCGTGCGGCGTTTCCTGACCACGGCGCTGCAGAGCGTGGTGTTCAACGGGTTCGTGAACCTGCGCCTGGAACGCGGCGTGTTCGACGGGCTGCTGGCCGGAGACATGGCCAAGAAGCACGACACGGGCGGCGTGTTTCAGGTCGAGGACGCCGCGCAGGAGACGCCGCGCGCGCTGCGGGGCGAGGTCAGCGCGACCGGTACGCTGTTCGGCAAGAAGGTCAAGCCCCTGACCCTGGACGCCGGGGTGCTGGAGCAGCAGGCGCTGGCGGCGCTGGGCCTGTCGGCCGGGATGTTCTCGTCACGCAAGGGGGACCGCCGCCTGACGCGGGTGTTCCCGGAGGACGTGAGCCTGACCCCGGAAGATGACGGGTTCACGGCCGCTTTCACCCTGCCGCGCGGGAGTTTCGCGACGAGCGTGCTGCGGGAGATCATGAAGACCGACGTGGACGCCGCCGGCAGCCCCGACGGGGACCCGGAGGACGCCGGGGCACTGGAGGACACCGAATGAGACTGACACCGCTGCTGTGCGGGGCGGCGGCCCTGCTGCTGACCGTGCCGGCGCAGGCCGCGACCGGCCGGTCCCTGACCCTCAAGCCCACGCACGGGGGGGCGCTGCTGACCGGTACGCTGTCGGTATCGAAGGCGGATGAACTGACGGGCGTGTGGAGCAGTGTGGGGCGCGCCCGCCTGATGCGCTGCTCGCCGAGCTGTCAGGTGGTGACGGCCGTGCCGGTGCCCGGCACGCTGACGCTGAACGATTCGACCGGGTACCGCATCGTGCTGGGCGGCACGTTCCGGGCCGGGCAGAAGGTGAGTCTGGTGCTGCGCTACCGCAACGCGCAGATCGTGAACCTGAGCGCCACCGTCGCGCACTGAGGGCAGGTGGAGGGCCGCGCCGGGCAGACGCCCCCGCCCCGGGCGGGACGGGCGTGACACGCGGCGTCTGGCAGGGGTGCCGTGGACGGCGGTGATGGGCGGGTGCCGCTGGAACGGGGCGTGAGCGTGCCGGGCGGGGGCCTGCCGGATCCGGCGCTGCGGGCGGCGTTCCTGGCGGCCCGTTACGGCACGGCCGGGTCCGGTGCGTTCCTGGACCGTGAACGTGGCGGGGGGCCTGCACCGGACTGGGCGGGGCGCGGCTGGGGCGTCGTGACTGCCTGGAATCCGGCCGGGCAGCCGCGGGGCCGCGCGGCGAACGAGGCCGCGCAGCGGCGGCTGCGGGCGGCGTCCCGCTGGGCGTTCCGGGAGGGCGTGAACGGTGAGGGTGAGTGGCAGGAGCCCAGCCTGATCCTGGGCGGTGTCCGGCTGCGTGACGTGGTGGCGCTGGGCGTGGCGTTCGGGCAGGCGGCGGTGCTGTGGGGGGCGGGGCAGCGCGTGGCCCTGGTGTGGCTGCCGGCGTCCGGGGTGGAGGCCGCGCGTGTGGAACGCTGGTGGCTGCGGCCGGCGACGGCGCCCGTCACGGATGCCCGGTGACCGGGCGCAGGTGGGGGCCGGGCGCTGTATAGTGGCCGATTGTGACGCTGGACGCTGCTGACGCCATTTCGCCGCTGGGGGTGCTGCCTCCGGCCGGGCCGACGTGCATTCACCTGCCGCTGAACGTCTCTCCCGAGGACCTCGCCCGCTACGCCGTGGGCCTCGCGAACGCGCGCGGCGGAACGGTGCTGGTGGGCGTGGACGTTCTGGACCTGCCGCCCGGCGCGGAACGGGACGCGGGGGAACTGCATCCGCTGATGGTGACGCACGCGATCTTCGAACTGTCTGGCGGCCGGCTGACCGTGAACGTGCAGCACCACCGGCTGCCGGGGGGCGCGCGGGTGCTGGCGGTGTTCGTGCCGCAGGGACCGTACGTGCTCGCGGCGCCGGATGGATCGGTGATCGCCTGGGACGGGGCGCACCTCGTGCCGGTCACGCCGTCCGAGGCGGAACCGGTCGCGGATCAGGACTTCACGGCGACCGTGCCGCCGGACGCCTCGCTGGCGGACCTGGACCCGGCGGAGGTTGCGCGGCTGCGTGGCCTGGGGCGCCGGGCGAGCGCGTCGAACCTGCCGGACCTGGATTTCCTGCAGGAACTGGGGTTGCTGGTGCCCAGCGGCGGGGCGCTGCGGCCCACGCTGGCGGCGATCCTGCTGGCCGGGACGCCGGCGGCGCTGCGGGCGCACGTGCCGCAGGCGGAGGTGTGCTTCTACCATCACCACACGCCGGACGTGGAGTTCCAGTTCCGGGAGGACCTGCTGCGGCCCATTCCGGCGCTGCTGACGCGGCTGGCCGAACTGATCCAGGCCAGGAACCGCTTCACGCCGGTGCAGGTGGGTCTGTTCCGCATCGAGGTGTGGGATCAGGACGAGGCGGTGTACCGCGAGGCGCTGCTGAACGCGCTGACGCACCGGGATTACACGCTGCGCGACGCGGTGCATGTGCATCACTTCCCGGACCGGCTGGAGATCATGAACCCGGGCGGGCTGCCCGGGGGGATCACGCCGGGGAACATCCTGCGCCACCAGCCCAAGCGCCGCAACCCGCTGCTGGCCGAGGTGCTGGCGCGCCTGGGTCTGGTCGAGCGGGCCGGGGTGGGCGTGGACAAGATGTACTCGCTGATGCTGCGGCACGGGAAGGAACCGCCGGAGTTCACGACCTACCCGGACTCGGTGACGCTGGCGCTGCACTCGCCGGGTTTCGACGCGGAGTTCGTGCGGTTCGTGGCCCGCAAGCAGGAGGAGATGCAGACCCTGTCGCTGGACGTGCTGATCGTCCTGAGTCTGCTGGCACGCGAGGGCGAGGCCACCCGCGCGACCCTGGCGCGCGCCCTGCAGCTGCCGGAGGACCGCACGCCCCGCCTGCTGCGCGGGATGGAGGAGCATGGCCTGATCGGCCGGGCCGGGGTGGGCCGCGGGATCGCGTACGTGCTGGGCGAGGAGGTGCGCCGCGCGCTGGGCCGTGAGCGGCCGGTGCCCGCCGCGCCCGTCCCGGCCGGCGAGGAGCCGGGCGCCGCGCCGGGTGGGGGTGCGCCGGAACCGTCTGGCGTGCGGGAGGCCGGCGTCGGGCCGGCCCGGGGTCCCCGCGCCGGGGGACGGACTGCGGCGCGCCGCTCCCCGCGCGCGCCCCGTGATGAGTCCGGGCCGAGCGCGGCCGAGGTGCGCGCCATCGCGCTGGCGCTGGCGCGTGAGCGCGGGCGGGTGCGGAACGTGGACCTGCGCGAGGCCTGCGGGCTGAGTACGCAGCAGGCGTGGCGGACCCTACGGCGGCTGGTGCAGGACGGTCTGCTGCGGAAGCTGGGCAGCGGGACCCGCGACGCGGCGTACGAACTGCGCGCCTGATCCGGCCGCGCGGCGGGGGGTGAGGGGGAGGCCTGTGCAGATGGGCGTTCCGGTCGTCTGGCAGCGGCGGCGGCGGTGGGTGGTCGGGGCTGCACCCCCGATGCGCGCAGGGGCATGGAACTGTTTCCATTGACAGTGCCGGGTGGGACATGTACGCTTGGGACACCTGAAGTTAATACACGTGGAACCGCTTCCCGGATGAAGCGGGCTGGGCCTGTCCAGCACCCACCAAGGGGGATGCATGAAGAAAGTTATTGCACTCGTGAGCCTCACCGCCGCCATCGCCGCCAGCAGCAACGCCAGCGCCGTCACCGTGACCCTGGCCTGCGGGGCCGTCGGCCAGGAACTTCAGCTCTGCAAGGACGGGGCCGCCCGCTGGGCCAAGAAGACCGGCAACGAGGTCAAGATCTTCGAGAGCCCCAACCTCACCAACGACCGCCTGGGCCTGTACCAGCAGCAGCTCGCCGCCAAGAGCAGCGACATCGACGTCTACCAGCTTGACGTCGTGTGGCCCGGCCTGCTCGCCCAGCACTTCGTGGACCTGAAAGGCAAGGTGCCGGCCGCCGAGGTGAACGCGCACTTCAAGGGCATCATCGACGCCAACACCGTGAACGGCAAACTGGTCGCCATGCCCTGGTTCACCGACGCCGGCCTGCTGTACTACCGCACCGACCTGCTCCAGAAGTACGGCTTCAAGAGCGCCCCCAAGACCTGGACCGAGATGGCCCTGATGGCCAAGAAGATCCAGGACGGCGAGCAGAAGACCAACAAGGCCTTCACCGGCTTCGTCTGGCAGGGCAAGAACTACGAGGGCCTGACCTGCGACGCCCTGGAATGGGTCGTCAGCTTCGGCGGCGGTACCATCGTGGACAGCAGCGGCAAGATCACCATCAACAACGCCCAGGCCGCCAAGGCGCTCGACAGCGCCGCCAGCTGGATCAAGACCATCAGCCCCGCCGGCGTCACCACCTACGCCGAGGAAGAAGCGCGCGGCATCTTCCAGGCCGGCAACGCCGCCTTCATGCGCAACTGGCCCTACGCCTGGGCGCTCGGCCAGGGCGACGACTCCAAGGTCAAGGGCAAGATCGGCGTGGCCCCCCTGCCCAGCGGCGGCAGCCGCAACGCCGCCACCCTCGGCGGCTGGCAGCTCGGCGTGAGCAACTACAGCAAGAACCAGGCCGCCGCCATCGACCTCGTCCGCTACCTCGCCGGCCCCGCCGAGCAGAAGATCCGCGCGATCGAGGGCACGTACAACCCCACCATCACCACCCTGTACAAGGACAAGGACATCCTGAAGGCCAACCCCTTCTTCGGCAGCCTGTACAGCGTGTTCACCAGCGCCGTGGCGCGTCCCTCCGGCCCCACCAAGAGCAAGTACAACCAGGTCTCCCAGGCCTTCAGCACCGCCGTCAGCGACGTGCTGAACGGCAAGATGAAGGGCCAGGCGGCCGTGGCGAAACTCAGCACCGACCTCGCCCGCATCAAGGGCCGCGGCTGGTAAGCCCCGCACACCCGCACCTCTGATACAGACCCGGGCCCGCAGGTCAGCACCGACCTTCCGATCCGAGCGGACGCAGGCAGAAGAGTCACGGCTTCCGGGCGTGGGATCGGCCACTCGGCGCAGTTCCGAGTGATCAACCAAGCAGACGGCCTCCGGATGAGAAGCCAAGCGGGGGGGACGCCCAGACTCTGGGATGTCTCCCCCGCCTGCCGTTCCCCCCGACCCGGCCCCCACAGGCGGCGCGTACACTGCCCACACGCCCCCGCCCGCTCCGGCTTCCGTCGCCCGCCCGACCGTTCCCGGCCCCCACGTCCCCGCCCTGAACCCGCGCCAAAGGAGGCCACCCGACCATGACCGTCAAGACTCCCGTTCCAGCCGCGCCCGTGAAATCACGCGGCATCGAAGCGGCCCGCGCCCGGACGGCCCTGTGGCTGCTGCTGCCCACCCTGATCGCCATTGCCCTGGTCGCCGGGTACCCGCTGTACCGGACCATCTACTTCTCGCTGTTCGAGGCGAACCTGACCAGCCCGGACCAGCGGACGTTCATCGGGCTGGGGAACTTCTGGTTCACCACCGAGGACGGCGTCGCGCTGGGCTTCCTGCAGGACCCCAAGTGGTGGGGCGCCGTGAAGAACACCCTGCTGTTCACCGTGGTGTCGGTGTTCCTGGAAACGGTGTTCGGCATGATCATCGCGCTGGTCGTGAACAGCGCGTTCAGGGGACGCGGGTTCCTGCGGACCGCCATGCTGGTTCCCTGGGCGATTCCCACGGTCGTGTCGGCGCAGATGTGGGCGTACCTGTACAACGACTCCTTCGGCCTGATCGGGCGCGGCCTGCTGGGCGGCCAGGCGGTCCTGGCGAACACCGACAGCGCCATCTGGGCGCTGATCGCCGTGGACGTCTGGAAGACCACGTCCTTCATGGCGCTGCTGATCCTGGCCGGCCTTCAGAGCCTGCCCAGCGACATGTACGAGGCGGCCGACATGGACGGCGCGAGCAAATGGACGCAGTTCTGGCGCCTGACGCTGCCGCTGCTGCGCCCGGCGCTGCTGGTCGCGCTGGTGTTCCGCAGCCTGGACGCCCTGCGCGTGTTCGACGTGATGTCCGTGATGCTGGGGAACGTGAACGCCGCCAGCACCAGCATGACCGGTTACGCCCGCCAGGCGCTGATCGACAACCAGCTGCTGGGCCTGGGCAGCGCCGTCAGCGTCGCCGTGTTCGTGATCATCATGGTGATCGTCGTGATGTACGTCACCGCCTTCCGCGTCAAGTTCGACTGATTCCCAGGAGGTGACCCCATGAACCTGAAAAACACCAACCCCACCCTGTACTACCTGCAACGCGCCGGCTTCTACCTGCTGGTCCTGGTGATCGGCGTGTACCTGCTCGCCCCGTTCTTCTGGGCGGTCCTGACCAGCCTGCGCTCGCCCGGCGACCTGTTCCTCACGCCGCTGGAATTCATCGGTGCCAGGACGACCTTCAGCAACTACGCGGACGTGTTCGCCAACCCGAACTTCCAGCGGGGCCTGATCTACTCGCTGATCGTGGCGGTCGGCTCGGTCGCCATCAGCCTGCTGCTCGGCGCGTTCTCCGCGTACGCGCTGGGCCGCTTCCGCTTCAGCGGCAAGAGCATCGTCATGTACGTGATCCTGGCGGTCAGCGTGTTCCCGCAGATCGCGGTGCTCTCGGGCCTGTACACCCTGATCAACAACCTGGGGCTGTACAACAACCCGCTGGGCCTGATCCTGTCGTACCTGATCTTCACCATTCCGTTCACGGTCTGGGTGCTGACCAGCTTCGTGCGCGACATCCCGGGCGAGCTGGAGGAAGCGGCCCTGGTGGACGGCGCCAGCCCCCTGCAGACCCTGTTCCTGGTGCTGTTCCCGGTCATGATGCCGGCGCTGGTCACGACCGGCCTGCTGGCCTTCATCAACGCCTGGAACGAGTACCTGTTCGCGCTGACCTTCACCAGCACCAACCGCACGGTGCCGGTCGTGATCGCCAACTACTCGGGCGCCACGCAGTTCGACCAGCCGTGGGGGCAGATCATGGCGGCCAGCATCGTCGTCACGGTGCCGCTGATCATCCTGGTGCTGGTGTTCCAGCGCAACATCGTCTCGGGCCTGACCGCCGGGGCCGTCAAGGGCTGAAGCCCACCCCACCGCGCCCGCTCTTCCTGCGTCCCCGCCAAACCCGGCGGGGACGGGTCTTTTCCGCGGGCCGCACCCGCACCTGTGTAGACGCCCGGGGGGGCACGCAGGCACATCTGGCTGGACATCCCGCTCCGGCCGCGTCCACCGCCCCTATGCTCGAACGGCGACCGCACATGGGCTTCACCGCTCGCACTTCCCGCCCATGCGCCCGACACGAGGAGTTCCACATGTCTGCTACCCGAAAGACCGTCACCCTGGCCGCACTGCTGCTGGGATCCGGCGCCAGCGCCCAGGGCACCATCAAGATCGCCACCCTCTCCCCGCTGTCCGGGGCACTCAGCAGCCTGGGCAGCCAGGTCCGCAACGGCACCCAGCTGGCCGTCACCGAGGCCGCGCCCGCCTTCGCGAAACTGGGCCTGAAGGTGCAACTCGTCGCGTTCGACGATCAGGCCGACCCCGCCACCGGCACCGCCGCCGCCCGCAAGATCGCCGCCGACCGGCAGGTACTGGCCGTGATCGGCGCGCTGAACTCCGGCGTCACCATCCCCGCCAGCGCCGCCCTGAACAGCAGCCACGTGGTCATGGTGAACTCTGCCAGCACCGCCAATCAGGTCACGGACCGCGGGCTGCGGAACATCAACCGCATCGTGCCGCGCGACGACGCGCAGGGACCCGCCGGGGCCAGCTTCCTGCGCGGAACCCTGAAGGCCCGGAAGGTCTACCTGCTGAACGACAAGACCGCCTACGGGGAAGGCCTGGCCAACGAGGTGGAACGCCGCCTGAAAGCAGACGGCGTGAAGGTCCTGACGAACGAGGGCACCGAGGAGAAAAGCGACTTCACGGCCGTGATCGCCAAGATCCGCCTTCAGAAACCCGACGCGATCTACTTCGGCGGCGTGTACAACCAGGTCGGGGTGTTCCTGCGGCAGCTGCGCGGCGCGGGCGTCATGGTCCCGGTGGTCGGCGGTGACGGCCTGGACAGCAGCGAGCTGAGCAGGATCGCCGGTCCCGGCGCGCGGGACGTGTACTACACCACCACGGCCGCGCCGGTCGACTCGCTCCCGAGCGCCCGGACCTTCGCGGCGGCATACCGCAAGACCTTCGGAACGGCCCCGCAGGGCTTCGCCGTCTTTGGGTACGACGCGGCCCGCGTGGCCCTGCAGGGCGTCCTGGCTGCCGCCCGCGCAAACGGCAACCGCGCCCCCAGCCGCGAGCAGGTCGAGCGTGCCGTGCGGCGCGGCACGTACACGGGCCTGACCGGCACGGTCGCCTTCAACAGCGTCGGCGACCGCCGCGAGGCGAAACTGTACGTCATGAAACTCAGCGGCTCCAGGGCCACCCTGAGCACCACGGTCAAGGTGCAGGCCCCGGCCCGCTGACCCGCGGCGCGGGGAGCCGGAAGCACGCCCTCATACGGACTCGGACTGAACGGCTTTGTAAGCCATTCAATCGGAGTCCGTATCAGATGCTGAGGGTCTTGGCGCAGCGGTACAGGTCGCGGTTGACGTCCTTGCGTTTCTCCCAGGTGTCGCTCAGGGGAATGAAGGTGATGGTGTGGTTCTGGCGGCCGACCATGACGTCGCTGCGCCCTTCCATCAGGGCGTACACGGCGGCCTCGCCCAGGCGGCTGGCGAGCACGCGGTCGCTGCTGACGGGGCTGCCGCCGCGCTGGATGTGGCCCAGGATGCTCACGCGGGTTTCCATGCCGGTCCCGGCCTCGATGGCGTCCGCGACGCCCTGCGCGCCGCCCGGGTAGCCCTCGGCGACGATGATGATGCTGCCGGTCTTGCCCTTGGCGACGCTTTCCTTGACGACGTCCACGACGCAGCTGACGTCCTTGGCGTCCTCGGGGATGAAGACCTCCTCGGCGCCGCCGGCCACGGCGACGTCCAGGGCGATGTGCCCGGCGTGGCGGCCCATGACCTCGATCACGAAGATGCGTTCGTGGCTGGCGCCGGTGTCGCGGAGTTTGTCCACGGCGTCCAGGGCGGTCTCGACGGCCGTGAAGTACCCGATGGTGTGGTCGGTGCCGTACAGGTCGTTGTCGATGGTGCCGGGCACGCCGATCACGGGAATGCCGTGCTCCTGCTGGAGGTAGTGGGCGCCGTGGAAGCTGCCGTCCCCGCCGATGACGATCAGGCCGTCCACCTGGCGGTCGCGCAGGTGCTGTGCGCCGCGTGCGCGGCCTTCCGGGGTGCGCCAGGTGTGGCTGCGGGCGGTCAGGAGGATGGTGCCGCCGCGCTGGATGGTGTTGGCCACGTCGCGCGGGCCGAGGATCTGCAACTCGCCGCGGTGCAGGCCGGAGAAGCCGCGGCGGACGCCGACGACCTCGATGCCCTCGGACGTGGCGGTGCGGACGACGGCGCGGATGGCGGCGTTCATGCCGGGGGCGTCGCCGCCGCTGGTGAGGACGGCGACGCGGCGCACACCGGCGGGGTTGGGGTGACGGTGGGGTTCAGCGGTGAGGGCGGGGGTGGGATGCTGATCGGTCATAGGGGCCTCGTTTCATGGGCGGCGTGACGACGGACCGGCCTGGGTGCCGGTTGCCTGTAACGCCAGGGCATATGCGTCATTCTTACGCAAACCCTGCGAAACGAGAAGGTCACGTATATCCCTCACCCCCAGGCCCTGGGCGGCCCAGGCCTGCGCCTGCCCCAGGTGATCGACCTGCGCGGCCTCGGCGGCGGCCTCGGCCTCGCTGCGGCCCGCGACGACCACGGCGATCTCGCCGCGCACGCCGCCGCCGAAATGGGCGGCGAGTTCGCGCAGGGTGCCGCGCGCCGTCTCCTCGAAACGTTTGCTGAGTTCGCGCGTCACGCTGGCCGCCCGGCCCTCCCCGCAGGCCTGCGCGAGGTCCAGCAACGTGGCCTGCAGGCGGTGCGGGCTCTCGTACAGCACGGTGGTCTCCGCGCGGGCGGCGATGGCCGACAGCCGCTCCTTGCGGTCCCGGCCACTGCGCGGCAGGAAACCCTCGAAGGTGAAGCGCCCGCCGGGCAGGCCCGACAGGACCAGCGCCGGCACGAAGGCGGTCGCGCCGGGCAGCACCTCGACAGGAATGTCGGCGGCGACGGCCGCCTGCACGAGTTCCGCGCCGGGATCGCTGATGCCGGGCGTGCCGGCGTCACTGACGTACGCCAGGCGCGGGTGCTTCTCGAGCACCTGCGGGGCGCGGCGCATGGTGTGCGCGTCCAGCCGCACCAGCGGTTTGCGGATGCCCAGGTGCGTCAGGAGCGCGCCGGTGCGGCGGGTGTCCTCGCAGGCGACCGCGTCGGCGGCCCGCAGTACCTCCAGGGCGCGCAGGGTGATGTCCCCCAGGTTGCCGACCGGGGTGGGGACCAGCCACACGCGCGCGCCGTCCGGGAGTTCCAGGGGTGCGGCGTCCGGCGGGATCGGGTCGGCCATGCCGTCCTCGCCGGGAAGGTCGGTGTCCGTCTGGTCCGGGGATGCCGGCCCGGTCCGGGGATCAGTCATTGGCGACCCGCGGTCCCCGCCCGTACCCGAGCGCGGCCTGCCCGAGTCCGGCGGCGGCGCTGCTGGCCTGTTCGCCCACGCGGGTGGCCTGCTCGCTCAGGGTGGCGGCCAGTCCGGTGTTCGGCTTCAGGCGCACCTTGACCTTGCGGGGCCGCTTGAGGACGTTGGTGATGCGGGCGCGCAGCAGTTCGCCCTCCCCGACAGTGACGGTCACGACCGTGCCTTCCGGCAGGCGGCCCCCGATCACGACGACCACGCCGTTTTCCACGACGCCCTTGTAGGCTTTCATGCTTCCCTCCTCTGGGCGCGGCGCTGACGGCGCTCGGCACTGGACAGCGCTTCACGCAGCGCGACGATTTCCGATTCGCGGGCTCCGCCCAGACGGGCGTACCGGTCGATGACCTCGGCGGCCTCGCGGCGGCGGTCCAGGCGCAGCAGCAGGCTGCCCAGGTGCTCACCTCCCACGAAGTAGGAACGGGGATTCTGCGGGTCGGCCGCCACCTGCGCGCGTGCGGCCGCCAGCCGCTCCAGGTGAACGCGGTGCCGGTTGACCTGCCAGCGCACCAGGAAGGTCGCCAGTCCGAAGGTCAGGACCGCGCCCATGACCGACACGGACACCGCCTCGGGCACGCCGACGGCCGAGCCGACACGCACGGTCAGCGGAAAGCAGAACGCCAGGACGACCAGGACCGCCAGGGTCGCCGCGTAGTTCACGCGGTCCCTGCCGGACCGGTCGGCCACCGGGAGGCTGCCAGGATCGTCGGGCCTATCATGATCGACAGTCTAGCGGGCCGGAGCGCGCCGCGCCGTGCGGGCCTCCGGATTCCGGCGGGGCGCGGGTGTACCCTGGCGGGCGTGCGTCTTCACCTGATCACCGTCGGAGAACCGAAACTCGCCTACGCCCGCGCCGGGTGGGACGAGTACGAGAAGCGGCTGCGGCGCTACCACAAGGTGCAGGTGACCCGCGTGAGCGGCCGCTCGCAGGCGCAGGAGAGCGAGGCGGTGCGCCGCGCGGCCGGCAAGTCGCCGCTGGTGCTGCTCGACCCGCGCGGGCAGCAGTTCACGAGCGAGGCCCTGAGCGCCTACCTGGACGCGCAGGCGCTCGGTGGCGTGGGGGAACTGGCCTTCGCGATCGGCGGGCCGGACGGCCACACGGACGACCTGCGGGCCTCGGCGCACGCCCTGTGGAGCCTGGGCCTGCTGACCCTGCCGCACGACCTGGCGATGGTGGTGCTGGCCGAGGCGCTGTACCGGGCGAGCACCATCAGTGCCGGGGAACCGTACCACCGCGGCTGACCCGCCGCGGCCGTGGTCAGCACCTGCGCGACGTCAGGGTACGCGCCGGGCCGTTACGATGAACCGCGTGAACGTTCCCCCGGCCGGTTCCGTCCCCATGGTCCTTCCCACCGAGCCGCTCCCGGAGGCGGAGTGGCTGCGCGCGCCGGTCCTGTCCGGGCGGACCGTGACGCTCGAGGCGCTGCGCGAGGAGCACGCCGCGGACCTGAGTGCCGGCGCGACCCCCGACACGCTGCGGTTCCTGGCGCGCGGCGGACCGGCCGACGCGACCCCGCAGGCCTGGGCGGCGTACGTGGCGCACCTGAACGCGCTGCCGCGCCGCGTGAACTTCGCGGTGCGCCTGAACGGCCCGGCGGGGCCCGGCGCGGCGGTGGGCCGCATCAGTTTCAGTGAGGTGAACGCCGCCGACGGCTGGGCCGAGATCGGCACGATGCTGCTGCCGGGGGCGCAGGGAACGGCCGTGAATCCGGAATCCAAACTGCTGCTGATGACGCGGGCCTTCGAGGTGCTGGGGGCCGGGCGGGTGCAGTTCAAGGTGGACGCCCGCAACGAACGCAGCCTGCGGGCCATGGCGCGGCTGGGCGCGGTGCAGGAGGGCGTGCTGCGCGCCTACCAGCGCCGACCGGACGGATTCACGCGGGACTCGGTGATGTTCAGCGTGCTGGCCGCCGAGTGGCCGGCGGTGAAGGCCGGGTTGCTCGCGCGGCTGCACCGCCCGGCCTGAGCGGACGCCCCCGGCGGGTGGATGGTCGCGGTGTTCCGGCTGGCCGCCGGGAGCGTGGGCGCGCGGAAACGTCCGCTGGGGCGGTGGCGGCGTGCGTGCTGCCCGGCCGGGATGACCGGCGGGTGACCGGGCGACCGGGACAGCACATGAGAAGCGGGTCAAGATTGCCACAATGCGTTTGCTAGGCTCGGAGGCACGATGCCTCGCGCCCGCCTCTCCCCTGCCACGCTCCTGATCCTGAGCGTCCTGACCCTCTCCCTCGGCCGCGCCCCGGCGCTGATCGTTCCCATGACCGGCTGGACCCCCCAGAACGGAGACGCCAACTACTGGGCCGACGCCCGCGGGGAGTGCGTGCTGCGCGAGGAACGCCACGGTCAGGCCTTCCCCACCTTTACCTCCCCGGACGAGGCGCGCAGCTTCGCGCTGAAACTCCAGTCGTCGCTGGGACGGACCGTCAGCAACGTGGTCACGCAGCCGGTGGACCGCGCCGGCAGCTGGGGCGTGCTGGCCGCGTACGACTACCAGCAGTCGGGAGTGAAGTACCGCGTCAGTCAGCTGTTCCTGAGTGACAGCGGCGTCCTGCGGACCGTGACCGGCAGCAGCGCCGCGCTGGCCGCGTCCGGCTGCGCGACCGACATGCGCGACTTCATCCGCTACCTCGCCAACTGATACGGACTCCGATTGAATGGGTTGCAAAACCCGTTCAATCCGAGCGGATGCGAGTGGGAACAACACGGGTTCCGGACGTGGAGCTGACAATCCGGTGAAGTTCCGGATTGTCAGCGAAACAAACGGAATCCGTATGCTCGCCGCGGACGCGTGCGGCTGGGGTGGGCGGGAGCGTGCCGGGTGCGTGGTAGGCTCCACGGTTGAGATGAATGTTCTGCGTCCAGTCCGGGTGGTGCGGCCATGATGGTCGTCACGGCGATTCTTTCGTGGTTCCTGGTGGGCCTGTTCGTGCGGGTCAGCCGGGCACGTGGCTGGGGCCAGAAGGTGCGCGTGGACGGCCCGCAGACGCACCTGGTGAAGGAGGGCACGCCCACGGCGGGCGGCGTGCCGTTCGTGCTGGCCATGGCACTGGTGTTCTTCCCGCTGTACCTGACCGGGCACGCGGGCGGGCCGCGCGAACTGATCATCATGCTCGCGGCGCTGGCGATGGGCGTGATCGGCGGCATCGACGACCTGCTCAAGATCCGCTCGCGCATGACCGGGCGGGGACGCACGGAACTGCTGGCCCGTGAGAAGTTCCCGTTGCAGTTCGTGGTGTCGCTGGCGTTCGCGTACTTCGCCGCGCCGCTGGCCTCGCATGAACTGCTGCCCAGCCTGGGGCCGGTCGCCGACGTGATCCTGCTGACGCTGGTGATGGTCGGCAGCGTGAACGCCTTCAACTTCACGGACGGCCTGGACGGCCTGCTGGGCGGCGTGGCGATCATCGTGCTGCTGCCGCTGCTGGCGCTGTCGCCGGTCAGTGCGCTGCTCTCGGCGGCGTTGCTGGGGTTCCTGTGGTTCAACGCACACCCGGCACGGGTGTTCATGGGCGACATGGGCAGTCACGCGATCGGCGCCGTGGCGGCCGGCGCGTACGTGCTGTACGCCGACGTGTGGCTGCTGCCACTGGCGGCGATCATTCCGGTCGTGGCGGTCCTGAGCGTCGTGATTCAGGTCGTGTCGTTCAAGACGCGCGGCAAGCGGGTGTTCAAGATGTCGCCCATCCAGCATCACTTCGAGCACGCGGACGTCGGCTGGCCGGAAACGCACGTCACCATGCGCTTCTGGGTGATCACGGCGGTCGCCACGGCCGCCACCTGGTGGATTCTGGGCGGGCGCCCTTGACCCCCGCCGGGGACGCGCGGCTGGCCGGGACGCTGCGTGCCCTGCCGGGCCTGTTCGCAGCGCGGGCGTACCTGCCGTCCATGGGAACCACCGTGTACCGCGCCGCGCACCAGACCGAGACGGACGGCCTGTTCACGCTGGACGTGGCCGGGGACGCCGGCATCCTGAGCCTGTACGCGCCGCTCGCGCCGCACGAGGAGGCCGCGCTGGCCGGCGCCTGCGCCCGCGCCGGGGGACTGGCGGCCGTGTACCTCAAGCGCCGCCCCGTCGAGGCCCGGCACGCCGCGAACGTCGAGCGCGAGTACCTGTCCCCCCCGGAACCCGTGTGGGGTGAGGCGCGCGCCGAGGTCACGGCGCTGGAGAACGGCGTGCCGTTCCTGATCCGGCCCGGCGCGGACCTGAGCGTGGGCCTGTTCACGGACGCCCGCCCGGCGCGGGCCTGGGTCCGCGAACACGCCGCGCACGGCGAGGGGCGGGTGCTGAACACCTTCGCGTACACCTGCGGGTTCGGCCTGAACGCCGCGCTGGGGGGCGCGGCGGTCGTGAAGAACGTGGACCTGTCCCGCAAGGTGCTGGCCTGGGGGCAGGCGAACTACGCCCTGAGCGGCCTGCCGGCGCCCGACACCGACTTCCTGTTCGGGGACGTGTTCGGGTGGTTCACGCGGCTCGCGCGGCGCGGCGCGCAGTTCGATCTGGTGATCCTGGACCCGCCCAGTTTCGCGCGGAGCAACGCCGGCACGTGGCGTTCCGAGCGGGATTACGGGCGGCTGATGACGCTGGCGGCGGGCGTGACCGCGCCGGGCGGGCGGGTACTCGCCCTGCTGAACCACGCGGGCGTGACCCCCGGCACCTTCGAGCGGCTGGCCTGGGCGGGACTGGAGGAGGCGGGCCGGTCGGGGCGCATCACGGCGCACCTGGGGGCCGGTGAGGATTACCCGGGCGCGACGCACCTCAAAGCGCACGTGTGGTCCCTGGACTGACCGGTGCGTGCGGCCCGGGAATCGCGAGCGGTATCACTTCGCTTTGTAAAGCGGGCGCTATGCTGTGGGCATGACCCAGACCGCGCAGAACGAACCGCAGGTGCTTGTCCCCCTGACCACCCCCGAGGAAGTCGATCAGTTCCTGACGGAGTACCCGCTGGCCGCCGTGTTCAAGGCCGGCACCTGCCACAAGACCATGCAGGGCTTCGGCGTGCTCGAAACGTTCCTGCAGCGCCACGAGCTGCCCGTGGGCTTCATCCGGGTGGTGGACTGGCGTCCGGCCAGCAACCACGTCGCGCAGCTCACCGGCATCATGCATCACAGCCCCCAGCTGATCCTGTTCCAGGACGGTCAGCCGCGCTTCGAGGTGAACAACTGGGACATCACGCCCGAGGCGCTCGCGCCGGTGTTCGCGCAGCACGTCCCGGTCCGCGCGGGCCAGGGCAGCGTGGCCACCGACGACAACGCCGAGCCGTACCGCCGCCTGATGCGCGCCTTCCTGGACGGACAGCTCAGCGAGTGGGCCTTCCAGGACCAGTACGTGAACATGTTCCGTGACGACGCCAGCCTGCGCAGCCAGCGGGAATTCGAGCTGCTCTCGCGCCTGTTCGGTGATCCCGACGCCTACCACGGCGGCCTGCACCAGCTGGGCGCCCCGCAGGAACGCGGTGACCTGAAGGCCCGCGTGCAGGCGCTGCTGACCGAACTCGGCTGATGCGGACCCGGATTGAATGACCAGAACCATGCAATCCGGGCAAAGCGAGTAGGAGCGGGACAGACCGACGGGCGTGGCGTTGACAACCCGCCAACCCACCGGGTTGTCAACGCCACAGACCCCATCCGTCTGGGCCCCTCCACGCAGGCCCGCCGCCCGCCGCCTTCACCGGCGGTGTGCGGCGGGCTGCCTGCTGTGGGCCGGAAGGACGGCCCCGCGCACGGCGAGTGCGACCTGAACGTGACTTTTTCGACACATGTAAGCGGCACGTAAGACCACAAGGGATGTCATGATGAGGTATCCATACGGTGACCCTCATCCCGAACCGAGACAGTCCTCATCCCGCCTTACCGGAATTCTCATGCCTGAGCCTACTCCCCTTCCCTCACAGACGCTGAACCGCCCGGTCCCCGTGCCCGCCGACGCGGCCGTGTACACGGGCATCAGCACCGACCACTATCCCTGGACGGAAGTGACCGCCGACCTGGCCGTCCGGCAATCCCAGGAGTTCAGCGGCGTCTTCGACGCCTGGCAGGGCGCCCGCTGGGCACGCTTCGTCTGGACGCGCGGCGCACTGCTGGGCGGCTTCACCCGCGCCGGGCAGACCCTCAGCTGGGCGACGGCCGCGCAGGGTCTGCCGCGCGCCAGCATCAGCCTGACCGAGCTCTCCCCCACCCTCAGCGACCTGCTGTGGTCCACGCGCGACGCGCAGGGCCGCGCGCTGCCCGGCGCCTGGCCCGACCACCGCCCCGCACTGGAACGCGAACGCTTCCACGGGCTGCTGGTCTCGGGACCGCACTGCTCTTTCTGGTCGTCCGGGCGGGTGCTGGGCGGCACGCTGCCACTGGCCGGCGCGACCTGCGAGGTGTACTCGCAGAACACCGAGGCGAACCGCGAGGCGCTGCTGGCCTTCTGGCAGGAACTGCTCGGCCGCATCCACCGGACCGTGAACCTCGACGCCGGCTGGCGGCAGGTGACCATCCGTCTGGCCGAGCAGCACCCCTGCCTGGACCCCTTCGCGCAGGACGTCCACCTGAGCGGCGGGGTGCTCAGCGTGGACGACGAGGTCCCGGTCAGCGAGTTCCGTCCCGCGCTGCTGGCTGGCCTGGAAGCCACCCTGGCCCGGCTGGGCCAGCGGCTGATCGACCTGCCGGTCACGGACCTGCGTGACCGGCCCGAATGGATGGCCGCCGGCCTGGAGTCCCGGTGAGCGCCCCGCAGTGGCCCGACGGGCTGAGCGACAGCACCCCGCTCCCCTACACCATCTGGCGGGTGCTGCACCAGGTGGACGGCGTGCGGGACATCACGGAAGTCGCGCGGCTCGCGGGCCTGACCGTTCCGGACGTGAACGAACGCCTGAATGCCGCCGCGCAGTGGATCAACCGCGCCGCCCAGCGTGAGCAGCAGGTCACGGACCAGACCGCCACGATGGTCACCCAGTGCCTGATGCCGATCATCGGTCCGATGGCCGAGGTGATGGTCGACGAGGTCCTCGACGACCTGGGAGCACAGGCGACCCTCAGCGCCCTGCTGTCCGGACTCGCGCGGCAGCTCACGCCCGAACGCGTGCAACAGTTCGCGCGCAACCTCCGCGACCGGGGGATCACGTGACCCCCCTCCTCATCCCAGTCAGCCCGGCGGTCACCGCCACGCCCGTTTCACCCTGCCGCGCCGGAGGTCCCACCCGATGAACACGCCCAAGGAACAACCATGAAGTACACCGTCGTGATCCGGCAACCCGTCGCGGACAGCATGCGTCAGGTTCTGGAAAACCAGCTGATGGAACGCTTCGGCCTGAACGGCGAGCAGGCCCAGCGCCTCAGCGCGCGCCGTTCGGGACGGCTGATGAAACCCACCGGCCGCCCCCGCGCCGAACTGCTGCTCAGCATGTTCCAGGCCGTCGGCGCGAACGTCTCACTCGAAGAGGTCCGCGAGGAGACCAGCCTCATCAGCGAACCCTTCCAGGGCGTCGCCCCCGGCGGCCGCACGCCCGGCGCGTCCAGCTTCCCCCAGACGCCCGACGAGACGCTGCTGGCCCCCACCAACCCGCAACCGACCGCGTCGCAGGACCTCGCGGACCTGCGCGCCTCGGCCATCTGGCCGGAGGTGAAGTTCGCCGACGACAGCGCCGCCACTGTTCCGCACGCCGAGGCAGCCGGCGTGTTCCCGCTGACCCCCGCCGACACCGCCGACTGGCAGAACGCCTGGCAATCCCCTCCCGCCAGCGTGCTCGACATGGGTGAATTCACGCCCGGCCTGGCGTTCACGCCGCCCAGCCCGGCCGCGCCGGTCGATCCCTTCGCCACCGCCCCGGGCCTGGACCCCGTGCCCGCGGCCCCCGCACCGGGCGGCGCGGACCTGGGCAGCCCCTTCGGACCGGGCGCCGGCACCACGGCCGTGATGGAACCCGTCGCGGTGAGCGCGCCGGCCTCCGCCCCGGCGGACGTCTGGAGCGATTTCACGGGCGCACTCAGCATGCCTGCCACGCCCGCCCCGGAAGCCACGCCGGACGTGCAGCTGCGCCCGATGGATTCCGTGGTCGTGACGCCGGTCGCGGATCTCGCCGAGGTGGGGGCCCAGCGGCGCAGCAGCCTGGGCCGGCGCATGGCGGTCGGGGCCCTCGTTCCGCTGGGCCTCAGCAGCGCCCTGACGCTCGGCGTGCTGGCCCTGACCCTCCCGAGCCTGCAGCAGTCGCTGATTCAGCGCAACGCGCAGGCCATCGCGGTGGCGGTCGCCAGCAACATCGACCCGACCCGCGGGTACCAGAGCATTCCCCCTCAGCTTGACGCGCTCGTGAACAACTCCAGCGTGGGCTTCGTGCAGGTCGAACTGCGCGACGGATCGCGTTACTTCGCGAGTCAGACGCCAGCCGTGAACAACATCCTGAACGCCCGGGTCAGCGACTTCATCCTGGAGAGCGGCGGCCGCTCCGCGTTCAAGGCCAGCCTGCGCCCCGCGGACGTGTTCGCCGCGCAGGCCAAGGAAATGCAGGAGATGGGCGGCACCAAGAACGACGTGAGCCGCCTGCAGCAGCAGGCCGCCGACCCCGCCAACCAGCAGGTCACGAAGGTGAACTTCATCGTGCAGCAGGTCACGGTGGTGCAGGACGGCGCACGCCGGAGCGTGAACATCGGCCGCGCCGCCGAGGACGCCGACGTGCTGTACACCGTCGCGGTGGGCGTCGAGAACAGCGCCCAGGAAAGCGCGCTGCGGCGCACGCTGGCGCTGGTGCTGCTGGTGTCGCTGCTGGCGCTGGGAATCGCCACCTACCTCGCGCTGCGCGCCGCGCGGCTGGTCGTGCGTCCCATCGAGGACCTCGTTCGCGTGGCCGACGCCATCAGCATGGGTGACCTCTCGCGCCCGGTGAAGGCGGAACGCAACGACGAGATCGGTGACCTCGCCCAGGCGCTCGAACGCATGCGCCTGAGCCTCGATTCCGCCATGGAACGCCTGCGCCGCCGCAAGCGCAACTGACCCCGCAGGTGAGGACGCCGCCCCCCTGAATGCCGGCGCACCCACACGCACTCGGATGGAAAGATACGGGCTCCGCTGGAATGGTTCTGGTCAACCGTTCCAGCGGAGCCCGTATGGTACGGACTCCGATTGAATGGACTGCACAGGCCATTCAATCCGAGCGGATGCGACTCGGAGAGCTGCTCCGCAGAGGAGGAGCCGGGCGGGTTCCGGACGTGGAGCCGGCAAGCAGGTGGGGTTCCGGGTTGTCAGCGAAACCAACGGAATCCGTATGACATGTCAGCCGCCACGACGCGCGGTCCAGACAGTCCAAAGTCATTGCTGGCGACTGAACGGCGCCGGGCAAGCGGGGAGGGAAGCCGCGGTCCACGGCCTCCCTCCCCGCTCTCTACAGGCCCGTGCAGGCCCGCAGACGGCTACCGGCTCAGCTGGCCTGCATGCCGTGTTTCATGTCGCGGATCTGGTCGTGACTGGCCTTCACCTTAGCGAACTGACCCTCCACGAAGGCGCGGATATCGGCCGGAAGGTCCGTTTCCTTGAGCACGTCCTGGTAGTTTTCGACCGCGACGTCCTCCCCCCGTTCGGCCTCGGCGACCACCTGGTAGTCATCACGGCCGGTCAGGGCGTCACGGACGTTCAGCCACGTGCGGTGCAGGGCCGCGCCGACGCTGCCGCCCTCGCGGGGCTTGTCACCCAGGCGGGCAATGTGGGCTTCCACCTCGCCCGCGAGCTTGCTGCGCTGGGCGCTGCGTTCCGTGAACAGCGTCTTGAGCTGCGGGTCGGTCGCGTGTTCGGCGGCGTCGGCGAAACCTTTCTCGCCGTCGCGCAGGGTGCCGAGCAGGTACTGGAGTTTGTCAAGAACGGTCTCGTTGTTCATGGTCATGGTGGTGCCTCCTGAAAGGTCTGCGTGAACGGCACGGGCGTGCCGGTCATGGGGGGAAAAAGTCCGCCGGCCGGAACGGGAAGGACGGGTGGATGAACAGCCCGGCCGGTGGGAGGTGCAACGATCAGAGCCTACGGGCTGCCCGGCCCGTCCACATGACAGCCGCACCAAGGGAGGGTTTACCGGACGTTGGGGCAGGGTTGCCCGAATTCACATGTGCGAGTCCGGCGCCGTGACGCGCTCTGCCCGGCAGGTGCGAACTGGCCGACGCCACACCCCGAGGCGGTGGGTGTCCGGCCGCCCGTTGCCCTCACCGGCCCACGAACTGCACCTGATACGGACTCCGTCTGTTTCGTTCACAGATTGGAACACCACCGATCTGTCAACTCCACGTCCGGAACCCGCCCAGCTCCTCCTCTGCGGAGCAGCTCTCCGAGTCGCTTCGCTCGGATTGAACGGCTCTGTAAGCCATTCAATCGGAGTCCGCATGACCCACTGGCGAGCCGGGACACCCGGCGCCCCCGGACATGCTCTGCTGGGTGGCATGACCACCCTGACTGCCGCTCGTCCCGCCGGTCACCCGTGACCCGCGCCCGACCGACCGTGCTGCGGATGCAGTGGCTCGACCTGTGCTTCCTGCACTGGGCCGTCCCGGCGCAGGCGCTGCAACGCACGCTGCCGCGCGGAGTGCAGCTGGACACCCGCGCCGGTCAGGCCTACCTGGGGGTGGTGCCGTTCCGGATGGCGGGCGTCGCGCCGCTGCACCTGCCGGACGTACCGGGCCTGAGCGCCTTCCCGGAACTGAACCTGCGGACCTACGTGACCGTGAACGGCGAACGCGGCGTGTGGTTCTACAGCCTGGACGTCACGCAGCCCCTGGCGGCCGCGCTGGCCCGGACCCTGTTCCACCTGCCGTACCGGCACAGCCGCATGTGGGTGGACCGCCAGGGCGACGTGACCCGCTACGCCAGCGAACTGCTCGCGCCGGGCACGCCGGGCGGCGGACGGTTCGCCGGAGCGTACCGTCCGGCCGGAGAGCTGCTGACTGTGCCCGGCGACTCGCTGGAGGGATGGCTGACCAACCGCCTGACCCTGTTCTCGGCCGACCCGGCGGGCCGGGTGTACCGCGGGCAGATCGAGCACGCCGCGTGGCCGCTGCGGCGGGCGGAGGCGCAGGTGCGCGTGAACACCCTGGCCGAACCGCTCGGCCTGACCCTGACCGGCGAGCCGCACGCGCTGCACGCCGAACGGCTGGACGTACGCGCCCGCTGGCTGGAACGGGTGCTCTAGAGCAGTGGCCATGAAGAGGCAGCCTGTCTGGCCGGGCGGCCTTGGAACGCTCCGCAGGAGAGCGGGTGAAGATGGACGGGCAGGACGGACTGAACCAGCTGCTGAGCAGAGAAGGGAGGCACCGGACGGCTGCTGTTCCGGTGCCGTCATGCGGAGAAGGGCTCTGACACGGACTCCGGCCTGATACGGATTTCGTCTGTTTCGCTGACAGATCGGAACACCACCGATCTGTCAACTCCACGTCCGGAACCCGCCCAGCTCCTCCTCTGCGGCGCAGCTCTACGAGTCGCATCCGCTCGGATTGAACGGCTTTTCGGAGCGCTGCGCCGCAGGGCGAACAGGTGAGAACCGCCCCTCCGGGCGTGGGTGGAGGTTGCAACCCGGTGCGTTGGCGGGGTGTGAACGAAACACACGGCGGTCGGTATGGGTCCAGGGGGATCAGGTCAGTTCGAGCCGGAAGGCCTCGCTCAGGCCGGCGGTCGCGGCGTCACGCGCCACCTGCGGCGCGTGGTTCAGGGCCAGCACGGCGCGGTAGGTGCGCTGCGCGAGTTCACGGTCTCCCAGTGCGTCCCGGACCTGCCCCAGCCGCGCCAGGACCAGTCCGGGCAGGCTGCGCGGCAGATCGTCGGTCAGGGCGTGCGCCGCGCGTTCCAGCAGTGTCCGCGCCTCCGGCAGGTCCCCCACCGCGAGGTGAATGCCGGCGGCGGCGGCGTCCAGTTCCGCGCGGGGCGTGACCGGGTCGCCCGTCTCGCGGTGCAGCGCGGCGAGCAGGCCTCCCAGATCGTCGGTCTCGTTCAGCTGCCACGCGCGGTCTGCCAGGGCGCGCAGGCGACTCGTCTCGCCCGGCCCGAAGGCCCGCAGGTCCGGCAGGGCCGCGCCGGGCAGCCGCGACAGCAGGTCCGGCAGGTCGTCGAGCGGCACCAGCGCCACGCCGTCGTGCGCGTTGAGCCGCGCGGCGAGTTCGGTCAGGCGGCGTTCCCGCCAGCGGGTGCCGGGCCCCTCGTCCAGGGCCGCGCGGACAGCCAGCGTCTGCTCCTGCACCTGCGCCAGGAACGCCGGGTCCAGCACGCCGGGCAGCGTCAACGGGGCCGTCACGAGTTCCGCGAGGACCGCCTCGGCCCGGCCGGCTGCCCGCAGGCGCTCGCGGCCGGCCGGGAACTGCCCCAGGAAACCCGTCAGTTGCTCGTACTCGGCGTCCGCCCAGGTCCAGTCGTCGCCCGGCAGGTCCGTGACGGTCAGGCGAGCGGCCGGCAGCGCGTCCCGCAGCGGGTGGTCCGGATCGGGACTGCTGGCCCACAGCAGGCCCGGCGCGCCCAGGGCCCGCAGCGCCTCGACGATCGTCCCGGCGTTCAACTGCGGTTGCAGGCGAAGCAGGTCGCCCAGGTCCGGCAGCAGCGTCAGCGGCACGGGCCCTCCGGCGGGGCGGCCCTCGGTACGTTGAATGGCATCCGCGTCAGTGTACCGCGGGCGGCCCGGACGGAACGCCGCCCGCGCGGCTAGCTGCCCGCGCCGTTGCGTTTGCGGCCGCCGACGCGCACCACGTCGTCGACGCCGTCCACCGTCAGAATGGCGCGGCGGATGGCTTCCAGGTCGCTGTTGCCCAGCACAGGCAGGCGCAGGTGGATCACGGCGACCTCCTCCATGCCCACCACGGCCTCAACCTTGGTCGGGCTGCGCTTCTCGCGCGCCAGGATGCCCAGCACGTCGGCCAGCAGGCCCGCGCGGTCCGGGCCGATCACGTCGAGGTCCACCAGGGTCGTGCCGGGCGTCCCGGCGTCCCAGCTGGCCGCCACGCAGCGTTCCGGTTCGTCCTTGAGCAGGCGGATCATGTTCGGGCAGTCGATGCGGTGCACGCTGACGCCGCGGCCGCGCGTCAGGTACCCCATGACCTGATCGCCCCGGATGGGGTTGCAGCACTGGCTGAGTTTGGTGTTCGTGGTGAAGCCCTCCACGTACACGCCGCCCGGTTCCGGCGCTTTCGGGACGGGCGCGCGGCGTGCCGGGGCGCTCGCCTGTTCCTGCGCCAGCCGGGGCGACAGCACCCGCCCGACCGCGCTGGGCGTGAGTTTCCCGGCGTGCAGCGCGTGGTACAGGTCATCCGGGTTGCGGGTGCCGAGCAGTTTGCTGGTGGCGTCCTCCAGCAGCTTGGTGCGCATGAGTTGCCGCACCGCCAGCTGCCGCTTGCGGAGGTAGCGTTCCAGCAGGTCGTGCCCGTGTTGCAGGGCCTCGTCCCGCTCCTGCTGCCGGAAGTGATGCCGGATCTTCGCGCGGGCCGAGCGGGTCACGGTGAAGTTCAGCCAGTCCTTGCTGGGGTGGCCGTTCTTGCTGGTCACGATCTCGACCATGTCGCCGTTCCCCAGCCGGTACGAGAGCGGCACGATGCTGCCGTTCACGCGCGCCCCCACGGTCGTCTCGCCGATGCGGGTGTGAATGTGGTACGCGAAATCCACCGGGGTGCTGCCGGACGGCAGGCTGATCGCCAGTCCCTTGGGCGTGAACACCCGCACCCGCTGCGACAGGATGTCGGTCTTCACGGCGTCCATGTAGTCCGAGGCGTCGTTGATCTCGTTCTGCAGCTCGCGCAGCTGCGAGATCCAGTTCTCGCGGTCCTTCTGCGCCAGCTGGTTACCCTGCTTGTACATCCAGTGGGCGGCCACGCCGAACTCCGCGACCTCATGCATGCGCCGCGAACGGATCTGCACTTCGATCGGCTGCCCGCTCTGGCTGATCACGGTCGTGTGCAGCGACTGGTACCCGTTCGGTTTGGGCACCGCGATGTAATCCTTGAAGCGCCCCGGCAGCGGCGTCCACATGGAATGCACGATGCTGACCGTGTGGTAGCAGATGCGTTTCTCGCGGGTCGCCTCGGCCCGCTCGCGGCGCACGTCGTCCGTGCCGGGCGGCACGATCAGGTCCCGCGGGGTCAGCATCACCCGGATGGCCAGCAGGTCGAAAATCTGCTCCAGGGCCTTCCCTTCCCGCTGCATCTTGTTGTGGATGCTCCACAGGTGCTTGCTGCGTCCCGCGATGTCGATGTCCGCCACCCACTCGGGCAACTCCAGGTCGTCCTCGAGCGCCTCGCGCAGTTCCCGGACGGCGCGGGTGATCAGCGCGTCCCGCTCGTCCTGCCGGGTCCGCAGGCGCGACTGCAGGTACTCGTACTCGTCGGGCTGCAGGTAGCGGAAACTCAGGTCCTCCAGCTCCCACTTGATCTGCCCGATCCCCAGCCGGTGCGCGAGCGGCGCGAAGATGTCCATGGTCTCCCGCGCGATCCGCTGCTGCTTTTCGGGCTTCATGCTGCCCAGCGTGCGCATGTTGTGCAGCCGGTCGGCGAGTTTCACCACGATGATGCGGATATCGCCGGTCATGGCGATCAGCATCTGCCGCAGGTTCTCGGCCTGCACGTCCCGCCCGGCGTCACTGACCTCCGCCGCCTGCGACCCCTGCTTGGAGAGCTTGCTGACCTTCGTCTCGCCCTCCACGATGCGGCGCACGTCCGGCCCGAACTCCCGCTCGATCAGTTCGAAGGTCACGTACTCCACGTCCTCGACCGTGTCGTGCAGCAACCCCGCCATGATGCTGTCGGTATCCATGCCCAGCCGCGCCAGGATCACCGCGACCGCCACCGGGTGCGTGATGTACGGCTCGCCGCTCTTGCGGTTCACGCCGGCGTGCGCGTCCCGCGCGAACACGAACGCCCGCTCGATCCCTTCCACTTCCGCCGGGGGCCGCGTCGTCACCAGTGCGCGCAGTTCACTCATGCCATGATCGCCGTCAGCCACGCCCGGCAGAATAGCGCCTGATACGGATTCCGTTTATTTCGTTGACAGATCGGAACACCATCAATCTGTCAACTCCACGTCCGGAGGGGCGTTTCTCTCCTGCTCGCTCTGCAGCGCAGCTCTACGAGTCCGCTCGGATTGAATGGCCTTTGCAGCCCATTCAATCGGAGTCCGTATGAGCCGCCGCGCACAGCGCCCTGCCTGCCCCACCCCACCAACACATGAAAAACGCCCACCCGGAAACGGGTGAGCGGTCAAGTGTCCGTGAGCAGGGAGCGGGAAACAGGAGGCCCCTAGCGGCGGTCACGCACGCGCACGGGGATCGGCACCGGCTGCGGTTGCGGGCTGCCTTTCAGCACCTCGCGGAGCCAGTCAACAAATTCACGCAGGCCCTTCATGCCTCCCAGTGTAATGACCCGGGCCTGACAGAGATGGCACGAAGCTTACGAAGGGTTCACACCCCGGACTCACACCCGCCGCGCCGTGCAGCACGCAATCCAGACAAACGTCCCGACCCAGGCGGAACAGCGCAGGCGACCCACGTCTGATACGGACTCCGATTGAATGGCTTACAAAGCCGTTCAATCCGAGCGGATGCAAGAGGGAGCAAAACGGGTTCCGGACGTGGAGTTGACAGATTGGTGGTGTTCCAATCTGTTAACGAAACAAACGGAATCCGTCTGACAGACTCTGACAAGTGTCTGGCAGCAGTCTGCACCGTTCGGCAGACATGCAGGACCACTGCCTGCGAGAATGGGTGCAGATGAACGCCCTCCAGCCACCCATCTTCCGGGAACTTCAGGACTCGCGCCGCGTGCTGATCGCGGGCATGGGCGGCGGGTTCGACGTGTACTGCGGCCTGCCGCTGTACTTCGCCCTGAAGGCCGAGGGGAAGGAGGTGTTCCTGGCGAACTACTCGTTCACCAGCCTGGGTCTCGGCCCGAACGGCCCGCTGCCGCACGCGGTCGTGCCCGTCACGCCGGACCTGTTCGTACAGCCCGGCGAGTACTTCCCGGAATACTGGCTGAGTCGCTGGCTGGTCACGCAGGGTGAACCGGGCACCGTTTACGCCCTGCGGAAGGTGGGCGTGCAGCCCCTGAAGAGCGCCTACGAGGCCCTCGTGAAACACCTGAACATCGACACGGTCATCCTCGTGGATGGCGGCACCGATTCACTCATGCGCGGGGACGAGTCCGGGCTGGGCACCCCGCACGAGGACGCCACCAGCCTCGTCGCCGTGAACGAACTGCGCGGCCCGAAGAAGCTGCTCGCCTGCCTGGGCTTCGGTGTGGACCACTTTCATGGCGTGTCACACGCCGACTACCTGGAAGCCACTGCCGAACTCGCCCGGGGTGGCGCGTACCTGGGCGCGTTCAGTCTCACCCCCGACATGCCCCCCGTGCAGAAGTACAAGGACGCCTGCGAGGCCGTGTTCCAGATGATGCCCCGCTACACCAGCATCGTGAACAGCAGCATCGTCAGCGCCATCGACGGGCAGTACGGCGACCACCACGCCACCAGCCGCACGCACGGCAGCGAACTGTGGATCAACCCGCTGATGGGCCTGTACTGGACATACCACCTGCCGGCCGTCGCCCGCCGCATTCAGTACTACCAGCCCATGCTGGACACCGTCACGCTGAGCGACGTGGGGCTGGTCATCGAACGCCACCGCGAGGAAGTCACGATCCGCCCACGGGTGGCTCTTCCGCTGTGACCGCGGTGTTCAGTTCCACCCTGGCGCTGAACAGATACCCCTCAATTCCACTTCCAACCGCTCCCCCCCTCCGCTCGATTCAGAGGCGTTGAGGACACCCCAGGGCCCCTCTGAATTCTCCCGTGTCGCGCTGCCAGCCGCGCACCCACGCGACCTCCAGCGTCTTCGGCCAGGGGCCGCGCCGCTGGCCGCCGGGCAGCAGGTGCGGGAGTTCGTAGATGTTCAGCATGAACTGCATCGGGTACGCGGGCGACTGGGGTACGCGGCCCACGACCTGCCCATCCACGCGGAACGTGACGTCGTGCGGGGTCCACTCGGCGCTGTACACGTGCAGGTCGGCGGGACTGCCGGAAATCCGGGCCGAACGCATGTCCAGGGTGAGGGCCGGATCGTGGATGGGTTTCACGCCGAAGTGCACGCGGAAGGCGTCGGGGTCGCGTTCGTGGCCGAACACCTCGCAGATGCAGATCTCGCCGGACTGCCCCGGTTCCCGCTCGACGCCGATCATCCAGAACGCGCCCAGGTACCCGGGGGGCAGGTCGGCGCGCAGGGCAACCTCGAACCGGCCGTACTGCGGGGTGTACAGCCACGTCTCGGGTTGCGCCTCGGTGACCCGCAGGCCCGGGTGGAAGCGGTGCTGGCCCACCGGGCTGCCCACCGGCCCGGCGGAGCACCCGGTCTGGAGGCTGGACACGCGCAGCGCCCCGTCGAAGGTGGGGTTCCAGGGCTGCTGGTCTCCGGTGATCTGGAGGTGCAGGCCCGTGCCCGGCAGGGCGTAGCGGGCAGCGGACGCCTCGCGGCTGGCCCACTGCGGCAGGTAGTGCGGCAGCCAGCGCCCGGGGTGCAGTTCGGGGCCGCTGAAGTCGTCCTCGAAGGTCAGGACGTATTTCGCCACGGTCACGTCAGTCCCAGCCCGCGCCGCAGGGCGTCCAGGGCGGAGGCCGTGAAGCCACGCGCCACCGCCGAGTCCGGTGCGAAGCGTTCGAAGGCGTGGTACGCGCCGGGCACCTCCACGAACTCGCAGGGCACCCCGGCGGCCCGGAGTCTACGGGCGTACTCGCGGTCCTCCCCGTGGAAGAGGTCGAGGGTGCCCACGCCGATCCACGCGGGCGGCAGGCCCGTCAGGTCGGCGCGGCGGGCGGGCGCGGCGTACTCGGGGGCATCGTCCATGCGCGGTGGGCGGCCCAGGTACGACGTCCAGCCCAGCACGTTCGAGGCGGGCCGCCAGATGAACTCGCCTCGCCCGGCGTGATCGGCGTTCAGGGCGGTGCGGTCGTCCAGCATCGGGTAGTACAGCAGCTGGAAGGCGGGCGTGACCTCGCCCCGGTCGTGCGCGAGCTGCGCGAGCGCGGCGGCCAGCCCGCCCCCGGCGCTGTCGCCCACCAGGGCGATGCGGGCCGGGTCGAGGCCCAGCACGTCCGCGTCACGGGCCATCCACGTCAGGGCCGCGTAGCAGTCCTCCAGCGGGCCGGGGAACGGCGTGCCCGGCGCGAGGCGGTACTCGACGCCAACGACCAGCACGCCGAGTTCCCGCGCGTACGCGGCACTCTGCGGGTGGTACGCCGCCGCCGAGCCGGTCACGTACCCGCCCCCGTGAATGTTCAGGATCGCCGCCGCGTTCGCCGGGAGGTTCGGGGGCCGGTACACGAACACCGTCACGTCCGGCGCACCGGGCGGACCGGGAATGCGCCGCTCCTCCACCGTCACCCCGTCCGGCAGCGCGGGAGCCTTCGCGCGGGCCTGCAATGCCCCCATGACCGCCACGACGCCCGGCGTGAACGGCGGCGAGCGGAAGCGCACGAACGGAGAGCGCAACTCCGGGTGCAGCTGGGCGTACGAGGCGGCGCGTCTGGTCGAGAGGACCCACGCACCCAGCGCCAGCGCCGCACCGACCGTCAGAAACCGTCCTGTTTTCATGGCTGATTGTCGCACCCGCCAGCCGGTACGCTGACGGCATGGCCCTGACCCTCACGCAACTCCGCCAGACGCTGGGCGACATGGACGCCCCGGAACTCCGCGAGCTGATCGTCACGCTGTACCGCGCCAGCGCCGACAACAAACGCCAGCTGGCCGCGCTGCTGGAGGGCGACCACAGTGGTCTGCTGGACCGGCTGGAAACCGAGCTGGAAAAGGCGTTCCGCACCTCCGGCCGCCTGCCCAGCATGAAGGTCGGCGGGGCGAAGAAGGCCCTGACCGCGTACCTGAAGGTCGCCGCGCCCGCCGAGGCCCTGGACGCGGAACTGCGTTACGTCGAGGCCGGCGTGCTGTGCCTGCACGCGTACGGCGACTGGCCCGAGAACAACTACAGCAGCATGGAGGGCGTCTTCGAGTCGGCCCTGAAACGCGCCGCGACCCTCGACCTGAAAGACATTCCCTTCAAGCGGCTGGAACGCCTCGTGAAGAACGCCGACGGGTTCGGGTACGGCTTCTCGGACCAGATCGCGTTCCTGTACGACGGGTTCCTGGAGAAACTGGAGGAGCCGGAGGACTGACCCCCGGCCCCCGGCCCCTTCGCCTCAGTCCGCGAAGCGTTTCAGCACGTCGCGGCTGATGACGAGGCGCTGCACCTCGTCGGTGCCCTCGCCGATGCGGGTGAGGCGGTTGTCGCGCCACATGCGTTCCACGGGGTATTCCTTGATGTAGCCGTACCCGCCGAGCATCTGGATGGCCTCGTCGCACGCCTCGACGCCGACGGTGGTGGCGAAGAGTTTGGCGCGGGCGACCGGGACGGTGAAGTTCATGCCCGCGTCCTTGAGGTCGGCGGCCTTGCGGATCAGCAGGCGCGCGGCCTCGAGTTTGGTGTCCATGTCGGCGAGGCGGAACGCGAGGTTCTGGTTGTGCCCGATGGGTTTGCCGAACTGTTCGCGCTGGTTGACGTAGCGGGCGGCGTACTCGAACGCGGCGCGGCCCAGGCCGAGGCCCATGGCGGCGATGCCGACTCGGCCCCCGTCAAGCACCTTCATGACGTCCTTGAAGGCGTTGCCACGTTCGCCCAGGAGGGCGTCAGCGGGGAGGTGGATGTCCTCGAAGATCAGCTGCGCGGTGTCGCTGGAGCGCAGGCCCAACTTGTCTTCCTTGCGGCCAATTGAGAAGCCCTGCACCTCGTCGCGGTTGAACACGAACGCGCTGATGCCGTCGTTCTTGCCCTTGCCGGGGCGGGGGGCGTCGGTGCGGGCCAGGATGACGTACGTGCCGCCGACGCTGCCCTGCGTGATGAAGTTCTTGCTGCCGTTCAGGATCCAGCTGCCGTCCGCCTGCTCCCTGGCGTTGCTCTGCATGCCGCCGCTGTCACTGCCGCTGCCGGGCTCGGTGAGGCCCCACGCGCCCAGCTTCTCGGCGCTCGCCAGGGCCGGCAGGAACTTCTGTTTCTGCGCCTCGGTCCCGCCGATCAGGATGTGCCCCTGGCACAGGCTGTTGTGACTGGCGACGGTCAGGCACAGGCTGCCGTCCACGGCGGCGATCTCCTCGATGATCTGCGCGAACGTCGCGGTGTCCAGCCCGGTGC
This sequence comes from Deinococcus depolymerans, assembly GCF_039522025.1. Classification (NCBI taxonomy): domain Bacteria; kingdom Thermotogati; phylum Deinococcota; class Deinococci; order Deinococcales; family Deinococcaceae; genus Deinococcus; species Deinococcus depolymerans. The sequence continues at coordinate 83,490 of NZ_BAAADB010000015.1, forward strand.
CGCCGTACTCCTCGGGCGTCTGCGCGCCCATGATGCCCATCTCGCCCAGTTCCCGCACGATCTGCATCGGGAACTCGCTCGTCTGGTCACGCTCGGCCGCGCCGGGTTCCACCTTGTTCTTCAGGAAGCTCTTCAGCGCGCTGATGATCGTGCGCTGCTCGTCGTTCATGGGCTGCGTGTTCGGGTTCAGGGCGTCGGGACGGTTCAGGGTGCTGGTCATGGTGGGCTCCTTCGGGGGGCAGATGGCGGATGGCAGATAGCGGATGGCGAAGGCGGGGCTGGGGCGTTGTAGGCCATAGGCCATCTGCCTTCAGCCATCCGCCCCCTACACCTGGAACACGCCGACGCGGAATTCGTCCTGGTGGGGGTTCTGGGCGCAGGCTTCGAGGGCGCGGATCAGGCGGTCGCGGGTGTCGTTGGGGGGGATGATCTCGTCGACCCAGAGGCGGGCGGCGGCGTAGCGGGGGTCGAGTTCGGTGTCGTATTTGCTCTTGACCTCGTCGTAGAGGCGCTGGAGTTCCTCGTCGTCGGGCTGGTGGCCGCTGCGCTTGAGGGCGGCGAGCTGGATGTCCAGCAGGGTCTTGGCGGCGGCGTTGCCGCTCATGACGGCGTACTTGGCGCTGGGCCACGCGAACAGGAAGCGGGGGGCGTAGGCCTTGCCGTTCATGGCGTAGTTCCCCGCGCCGAAGGACCCGCCGGTGATGATGGTGATCTTGGGGACGACGGTGTTGCTCACGGCGTTCACGAGTTTCGCGCCGCGCCGGATGATGCCTTCCTGTTCGCTGTCGCGGCCGACCATGAAGCCGGTCACGTCGCTCAGGAACACCAGGGGCACGCCGGCCTGGTTGGCGTCCATGATGAAGCGGGCGGCCTTGTCGGCACTGTCGCCGTAGATGACGCCGCCGACCTCGATGCGGGTGCGCAGGCCGGGTTCGCCGCCGCTCTTGAGTTTCTTCTTGATGACCGTGCGCTGGTTGGCGACGAACGCGACCGGGTAGCCACCGGCGCGGGCGAAGCCGCACACGAGGGTCTCGCCGTACTCGGCTTTGAACTCGTGGAATTCGCCGCCATCGACCAGGGCGGTGATGAGGTCGCGCACGTCGTACGTCTTGCTGCCGTCGAAGCCGACGAGGTCGGTGAGGTCGCGTTCGGGGGCGGGCAGCGTCTCGCGGCGGCGCTGGGCGAAGGGGGCGCCTTCGCCCTGGGCGTACAGGTCGGCCAGCGCGCGGATGCGTTTCAGGGCGGCGGCGTCGTCGGGTTCCTTGTAGTCCACGGTTCCGGCGATGGAGGCGTGCATGCCCGCCCCGCCGAGCTCCTCGCTGTCCACGACCTGTCCGATGGCAGCTTTGACCAGCGCGGGTCCGGCGAGGTACAGGCCACTGCCCTCGGTCATGATCAGGGTGTCGCACATGACGGGCAGGTACGCGCCGCCCGCGACGCAGTTGCCCATGATCGCGGCGATCTGCGGGATGCCGCGCGCACTCATGCGGGCGTTCAGGTAGAACACGCGGCCGAAGTCGTCCTGGTCGGGGAAGATCTCGTCCTGCATGGGCAGGTACACGCCCGCCGAGTCCACGAGGTAGACGACCGGCAGGTGGTTCTCCAGCGCGATGGTCTGCGCGCGGATGACCTTCTTGGCGGTGATCGGGAAGAACGCGCCGGCCTTCACGGTCGCGTCGTTGGCAATGATCATCCACGGGCGGCCCTGAATCTGGCCGATGCCGGTGACGGTCCCGCCGGACGGGCAGCCGCCGACATCCTGGTACATCTCCCAGCCGGCGAAGGTCATCAGTTCGTCGAAGGGAGTGCCGTCGTCGATGAGCTGGCGGATGCGTTCGCGGGCGGTGAGACGGTTCTTGTCGTGCTGGCGCTGCTGGGCCCTGGCACCGCCACCGGCGTGGACGGTCAGGCGGTCGGTGGCGAGGCGTTCCAGGGCATCCTGCCACGCGCTACGGGCGGGGGGCGCCGGGGGGGCGCTGGTGTCTGGCTGGGTCATTGTTGCCCACAGTCTAACAAACGGTCGTTAGGGTGTGGTGGGATTCATGACACGCCCCCCGCATCCACCGGGACACGGGGGGCGCCGAGGGGGAGGAGCGGTTCAGGCGTGGACAGCCGCGCCGGTCTTCGCCTGCAACTCGTCCAGCGTGACGCCGGGCGCGAGTTCCACCAGCTTCAGGCCGTCCGGGGTGACGTCCAGCACGCCCAGGTCCGTGATGATGCGGTTCACGACGCCCTGCCCGGTCAGCGGCAGGTCGCACTCGCGCAGGATCTTGTGCGCGTCGCCCTTCGCCACGTGCTCCATCAGGACCACCACGCGCTGCACGCCCGCCACGAGGTCCATCGCGCCGCCCATGCCCTTGACCATCTTGCCCGGAATCATCCAGTTCGCCAGGTCGCCCCGCTCGCTGACCTGCATGGCCCCCAGAATCGCGAGGTTCACGTGTCCGCCCCGGATCATGGCGAAACTGTCCGCGCTGGAGAAGAAACTCGCACCCGGCAGGGCCGTGACCGTCTGCTTCCCGGCGTTGATCAGGTCCGGGTCCACCTCGGCCTCGGTGGGGAACGGGCCGATGCCCAGCAGGCCGTTCTCACTCTGCAGCATGACGCTGACGCCGTCGGGAATGTGGTTGGCGACCAGGGTGGGCAGGCCGATTCCCAGGTTCACGTAGTAGCCGTCCTGCAGTTCACGGGCCGCGCGGGCGGCCATCTCGTCTCGGGTCCAGGGCATGGGTGACCTCCTTGAAGTCAGTAGGGGCGAAATTGTGAAAGTCAGGGGCAGCTTGCGGCGCACCGGCCGGGCCTGTCAAGCGCCCCGACCGGACGGCGGGGACAGGCACCCCCCACCCGGCGCGCATGAGGTCATGATGCCGGGGGGGCATCACGGGGCCGCTACAGGCGGGTCATTCGGGGCGCAGCAGGCGGGTCAGGATGACGTGGTGATCCTCGAAGAAGGCGTGCGGGCGGGCCAGTGCGGCGGCCAGCGGGACGGGCCGCGTGCCGGGCGGCGGGGCGGTGACGCGGACGACGTGCGCGGTGGTGGGCCACACCGGCGAGCGGGCCGGGTGCGCGAACACGGCGGCCTGGGCAGAGAGGTCGCCGGGCGGGAGGGGGGTGGCGGGCAGCGCCCACAGGCCGCGCCCGATGGGACCGGCGCGGCGCGTGAGCCAGACCATGTGCGGGTCGGTGTGCAAATCCAGCCGTTCGTGCCGGGGCGTGGGCGTGCCGTTCAGGGCGGCGCGGGTGGCCTGCACGGCGTGGTACTCGGCGCTCAGGCGGGCGGCGGTGCGGGTGTGCAGGAAGTCGCGCAGGAAGGCCTGCACGGCGGGCGGGACGTGCGGGGGAACCTCTCCCCTGCCCAGCAGCGCGGCGCGCAGGTCCGTGGCGTTCAGCACGCCCGTCCCGTCGGCGGTCTGGGCGGGGACGGGGTCGGCCTGCCACTGTGGGAACCAGCGCAGGTAACCGCTGCTGGCGTCCTTCTCGAAGCCGGTCAGGACGACCGGGCGCGGCCCGAGGCGGTCCAGGGCAGCGGCCACGGCGGCCTGCACCTGCGCGGCCCAGCGCCCGGCGTCGAACTCGTCGGGCAGGGGGCGCACGCTCAGGCGGCGGGTGTCGTGACCGGACTCGCGCAGCGCGGTGCGGATCAGGCGGGCTCGTTCCGGGGCGGTCCAGGGGTTGTGGGCCGAGCGGGCGAGGTTCGCGCTGCCGGTCAGGACCAGCAGGTGCGCGTGCCGGTCCAAGGCTGCCTGGATGGTGTGCAGGTGCGCGTCGTGCGGCGGCTGGAAGCGGCCGATGTACACGGCGAGCGCGCCGGGTGGGCGGGAGGGGGGCGGCACGGCTGCCTCTACAGTCCGTGCCGGTCGCGCAGCGCCGCGATCAGCGCGTCCCGCCGGCCCTGCAGCGCGGCGCTGAGGCTCACGTGGTACGCGTGGGGGTTCAGCAGGCGGCGCGTGCCGTCCGGCAGACGCCGGAGTTCCGCCTGCGTGCGGGCCTGAAGGTCCGGCAGCGGTTCGGGCGGGCGGGTGCGCCGCCCGGCGTCCATGACGACCACGCGCGGGTCCTCCCAGGTCAGGCCGTCCGGAACGCGGCGGGAACGCAGGGGGTTGCCGGGATCGCTGACGCGCTCACCGGACCGCGGGGCCGCCTCGTCGTCGCCGGTCACGACGTCCAGCGCGTACCGGCCTGTCCCGTCACGGGCACGCCAGACGCGTTTGCGGCCGGGTACGCTGGTCTTGGCCGGGTCGCCCGTGAGTTTCATGCGGTCCTGCCCGCCCAGCGCCACGAGTTTGTACACGCCGCCCAGCGCGCCGCCGCCGTCGCCGCCGCCCGTGACGAGCTGCGTGCCGATGCCGTACACGTCCACGCGCCCGCCGCCGCGGATGACGCTCTCAATCACGTCCTCGGACAGGTCGTTGCTCGCCACGATCCGCACGTCCGGGAAGCCCGCGCCGTCAAGCGTCTCGCGCACGCGGGCAGACAGGTACGCGAGGTCGCCGCTGTCGAGCCGCACGCCGCGCAGTTCGTGCCCGGCAGAACGCAGTTCCCGCGCGACGGTCAGGGCGTTGGGCAGGCCGCTGCGCAGCGTGTCGAAGGTGTCGAGCAGCAGCGTGGTGGCGTCCGGGTACAGCGCGGCGTAGGCACGGAAGGCGCTCAGTTCGTCCGGGAAGCTCTCCACCCAGGCGTGCGCGTGCGTGCCGGTCACGCGCAGGCCGTAGCGGGCGGCGGCCTCCACGTTGCTGGTGCCGGTCGCCCCGCCGATCACGGCGGCGCGGGCCGCGCCGAGTGCGCCGTCGGGTCCCTGGGCGCGGCGCGCGCCGAACTCCACGATCTCGCTTCCGGGCGCTCCGGCCTGCGCGGCGCGCAGGCAGCGGGCCGCCTTGGTGGCGATCAGGGTCTGGAAGTTCAGGATGTTCAGGAGTGCCGTCTCGACCAGTTGCGCCTCCCACAGCGGGCCGCTCACGGTCAGGAGCGGCTCGTGCGGGAAGACCGCGCGGCCCTCCGGGAACGCGGTGACCCGGGCCGTGAAGCGCCAGTCGCGCAGCGCCGCCAGGAAGTCCGGGCGGAACACGCCCAGGCCGCCCAGGTACGCGAGGTCCGTCTCGCGGAACTGCAGGCCGCTCAGGTACTCCAGGGCGGGTTCCAGTCCGGCCCACACGGCGTACCCGCCCCGGTAGGGGGCGCGGCGGAACGACAGGTCGAAGGTGGCGTCCTGCGTGTGCAGGCCCGACACGAAGTACCCCTGCATCATGGTCAGCTGGTACAGGTCCGTGAACAGCGTCCCGCCCGGCGGCGCGACGTCTGGTGGCGCGACGTCTGGTGGCGTGGTGGGCGTCACGCGGTCTCCCGGTCCCGCAGCGGCTGCCCGCGCGTCTCGATCCCGACGGCCCAGACGCACGCGGCCGACAGCGCGAACAGCGCCGCGAACACCGTCAGCGCCTGCACCAGCTGCCCGCCCAGCAGCAGCGCCCCCGCGAACGGCGAGATCAGGCTGCCCAGCCGCGCGAAGGCGCTGACCATGCCCATCCCGGAGGCGCGCAGCAGCGTCGGGAACAGCTCCGGGGTGTAGGCGTACAGCGCGCCCCAGGTGCCCAGCAGCGAGAACGACAGCAGCGCCGAGGTCAGCAGCACCGCCGTGGGCGTGGCGGCCAGCAGGAACAGGTAGGCGCCCAGCGCGCTGAGCAGCATGAAGCCCACCAGGGTCGCGCGGCGGCCCACCCACTCGACCAGCAGGCTGGACAGCAGGTATCCCGGCACCTGCGCGGCGGCCAGCAGCAGCGTGGTGGCGTACGTCTCGCTCAGTGCGAAGCCGTTGGCACGCAGGTAGGTCGGCAGCCACGAGAACACGCCGTAGTAGCCCAGGCTCATGCCGAACCAGGCGGCGCCCAGCAGGAACAGCCGGTCGCGCAGCGCCGGACCGAACAGCGCCGCGAAGCGTGAGGCGCGGCGCGAGGCCGGCAGCGGCGGCGCCAGCGGCTGGGGCGGCAGGGCGCGGCGGTTCAGGAGGGCCACCTGCGCCAGCGCGGCGCGGGCTTCCTCCAGGCGGCCCCGCGCGGCCAGCCAGCGGGGCGAGTCGGGAACGCCGAGCCGCACGAACAGTCCCACCACGCCCGGCAGGGCCGTCAGCGCCAGCAGCCAGCGCCAGCCGTCACCGGCGGTCAACCACGCGCCCGTGGTGGCGGCCACCAGGGTCAGCAGGACCGTGCCGATCACCCAGCAGCCGTCCACGATCACCAGGAACCGGCCCCGCAGTGCGGCCGGCATGAACTCGGCCATCAGGGCGTAATCGACCGGCATGGTCCCGCCGATCGCGAATCCGGTCAGGACCCGCGCGGCCAGCAGCACCCACACGTTCGGCGCGAAGGCCCCGAGCATCCCGAACACGACTCCCATGGTCACGGTGGTCAGGAACACCGGACGGCGTCCCAGCCGGTCGGCCATCCGCCCCCACAGCGGCGCGCCGATCAGCATCCCCGCGAAGGTCGCCACGGTCAGCAGGGTGGACGTGAGGGAACCGGCGCTCAGCCCGAAGTGCGCCTGCACGCCGGGCAACGCGAATCCCATGACCAGGACGGCCATGGCGTCCGCGGCGAAGGTCAGACCGCAGATCAGCAGCAACCGGTACTGGAACGGTCCCAGGCGCAGGTGTTCGATGACCTGATCGACCGTCTGGGTGTCCGGGGGCGGCGCAGCCACGGCGTCGTCCGGGAGACGCAGGCGGGTGGGGCGATCGTTCACACCCGTCAGTGTAGGGCGGATACCGGCCCGGCGTGCCGGAAGATGTGGTGTGCCGGGACCCCGGCCGCGTGACCGGGCATGAAATACTGCCCGGCGTGAACATGCAGCAGACCATCAGGCGTGAACTGGCCGTCCAGGCCGAGATTGACCCGGCGCGGGAGGTCGAGCGGCGCGTGGCGTTCCTGGGCGCGTACCTGCGCGTGGCCGGGGCACGGGGGTTCGTGCTGGGCATCAGCGGCGGGCAGGACAGCACCCTGGCGGGGCGACTGTGCCAGCTGGCCGCCGAGCGCCTGCGCGGGGAGGGCGTGGACGCGACGTTCGTGGCCGTGCGCCTGCCGTACGGCGTGCAGGTCGACGAGGCGGACGCGCAGCGGGCCCTGGCGTTCATCCGCCCGGACCGCAGCGTGACCGTGAACATCAAGGGGGCGGTGGACGCCGCCTCGGTCGCCGCCGCGGCCGCGCTGACCGGGGCGGGAACGGAGGGGGAGCTGCGGGATTTCGTGCGTGGGAACATCAAGGCCCGCGAGCGGATGGTCGCGCAGTACGCGCTGGCCGGGCAGCTGAACCACCTCGTGGTGGGCACCGATCACGCCGCCGAGGCCATCACGGGTTTCTTCACGAAGTACGGGGACGGGGGCGTGGACCTGACGCCCCTGACCGGCCTGAGCAAACGCCAGGGCGCGCAGCTCCTCGCGCACCTGGGTGCCCCGCCCGAGACGTGGCAGAAGGTTCCCACCGCCGACCTGGAAGACGACCGCCCCGGCCTTCCGGACGAGGTCGCGCTGGGCCTGACGTACACCCAGATCGACGACTACCTGGAAGGGAAGCCGGTCGCGCCGGAGGTGGCGCAGCGGCTCGAACGCCTGTACCGCGTCACCCGCCACAAGCGGGCCGTGCCGGTCACGCCCTTCGACGGGTGGTGGCAGGAGGCATAGGCGTGGGCATCGGCGGCGTCGAGGTCACACCGGCCGGACGTTCCAGTGTGACCTCGTCCGCAGCCGGACCTACCCGGCGCGGACGGTGCGTTGCTCGATGCGTTTCTCGGGGGTGGCGTTCAGCACGACGCGCTGCACGAAGATGCCGGGGGTGTCCACGTCGTCCGGGTCGATCTGACCGACCTCCACGATTTCCTCGACCTCTGCGACGGTCACCTTGCCGCAGGTGGCGGCCATCGGGTTGAAGTTGCGGGCGGTCTTGCGGTACACGAGGTTCCCGGCGCGGTCGGCCTTCCAGGCCTTGACGAGGGCGACGTCGGCGACGATGCCGCGTTCGAGGATGTACGTCTGGCCGTCGAAGTCCCTGTGTTCCTTGCCCTCGGCGACCAGGGTGCCCACGCCCGTCCTCGTGTAGAAGCCGGGAATGCCCGCGCCGCCGGCCCGCATCCGCTCGGCGAGGGTGCCCTGCGGCGTGAATTCCAGTTCGAGTTCCCCGGCGAGGTACTGGCGTTCGAATTCCTTGTTCTCGCCGACATAGGAGCTGATCATCCGGCGGATCTGGCGGGTCTGGAGCAGCAGGCCCAGGCCCCAGCCGTCCACGCCGGCGTTGTTGCTCACGGCGGTGAGGTTGGTCGCGCCGCTGTCGCGCAGGGCGAGGATCAGCTGCTCCGGGATGCCGCAGAGGCCGAAGCCTCCCACGGCGATGGTCTGGCCGTCAGCGACGATATCGGAGAGCGCCGCGTGGGCGTCGGGGTACACCTTGTTCATGTCGGCTCCAGTGTAGAACGAACGGTCGTTAGGATGCGGGGAGGGTGTCCAGGAACCCCTCCAGCAGCGTGCGCAGGGCGGCGGGGTCCTCCTGCGGGAACCCGTGCCCCCGGCCGGGCAGGATGACGGCCTCCACACCCAGCGCGGCCGCCTGGGCGCGCACCATGTCCGGCGTGATCAGCCGGTCCAGTTCGCCACCCAGCACCAGGGCCGGCAGCCCGGTCAGGCGCGCGGCGTCCACCTGCCACGCGGCCAGCGCGCGGGCATTCCCGCTGTAGTGCGCCGGCGCCATGTTCGCCCCGTCCGCCAGCAGGTCCCGGAAGTTCGCGGGCCGCCCCGACGGGAACAGCGCGCCCAGGCTGGCCTCCAGGAGCGGCGGCGCGGAGCGCAGCAGTTCCAGCACCGGGTAGTTCTCCTCGGGCGTGACCAGGCCGGTCAGAGGCGCGCTGGCCGCCAGCACCAGCCCCGCGAGGGCCTGCGGGTCGCGCGCGGCGACCTCCAGCGCCACCGCGCCGCCCAGCGAGTGGCCCAGCAGCACGGGCCGCTTGACGCCCTGCGTGCGCAGCCAGTCCTGTACCCAGTCGGCGTACCCGGCGACCGACACCGGTCCCGCGTGCGGCGTGCCCGCGAAACCCGGCAGGTCCGGGGCCCGCACCCGCCACCCGCCGGGCGGACCGTCCCGCAGGTCCACCCACCAGCGGGACGAGGCGAAATTGCCGTGCAGGGCCACCAGGGTGCGGGTCACGGTCTGCGCTCCTGCTTCAGACATGGCGCACCCCGGACAGGTCCAGTGCGGGCGGCGTCGGCGCCGTCTCCAGCAGGTCACGCAGGGCGTCCCCGAAGGCGGCGGTGTCGGTCAGGCCGCCCAGGTGTCCGCGCGGCGAGTCGAATTCCAGGTGGGTGTGCGCCACGCCCGCCGCCCGCGTCTGCGCGGCGAAGTCCCGCATCTCGGCAGCCGGGAAGAACTGGTCGCCGCGCACGTTCACGCTCAGCAGCCGGGTGCCCTGCTCGCGCCAGCGGCGGCACAGCTCGTCCAGCGGGGCGACTGCCAGCAGGTCATGCGTCTGCACGGCCCGGCCGACGTCCAGCACGTGCCGCAGGTCGGCCGTGGCGGTGCGGGTGCGCAGGTAGGCGTCCACATCCGCCCCGCGGAACAGCAGGTCCATGCCGTCCGCTCCCAGGCCGAAGAAGGTGATCAGGCGCAGCGTCTCGTGCAGCGCCCCGTCCGGGTCGCCCTGCGCGGCGGCACGCAGCAGCGGCCCGAACACGCCGCGCAGCACCGGGCCCGCGACCGGGCTGGTCACGACTGCCGCCACGCGCGGGGCCAGCGCCGGGGTGCGCGCCGCCCACTGCAGCGCCTGCATGCCGCCGAAGCTGGGCCCCACGACCGCGTGCCAGCGGGGGGCGGCGAGGGCCCGCAGCAGTCCGCACTGCGCGGCGTGCAGGTCCGCCATGGTCCACTCGGGAAAGCGGGGCCCCCAGGGCCGCCCGTCCGGGTGGGTGGTGGCGGGGCCGGTGGTCAGGATCCCAGGATCGCGCACCTGCACGTTTCCCAGCGAGTTCAGGCACACCACGAAGAAGCGCTCCGTGTCCAGCGCCCGGCCGGGACCGATCAGGGCGTCCCACCAGCCGGGCGTGCCGTCCGGGCCGGGGCCGGCGGCGCGCATGGTGCCGGTGTAGTGGTGGCACACCAGGACCGCGTTGTCGCGCGCGGCGTTCAGGCGGCCCCAGGTCAGGGCGCCCAGTCGCACGGGAACCCGCTCTCCCCCGGTCCACAGGTCTCCGCGCAGTTCGGCGGTTCCGGGCGGAGCGCCCGGCGTCCAGGTCCACTGACTGTCTCGCATCACCGGGCAGGCTAGGTGCAGGGCGTTACGGGCCGGTCACAGCCGCGGGAGCGGGGGGGTGTAACGCGCCCGTGACGCGCCGCGCCTACACTGCCGGGCGAACATGAAAACATTCCTGATGACGGGCGTCCTGCTCGCGCTGTCCGGCGCGGGCGCAGTGAAGGTCGGTGTGCTTCTTCCCCTGAGCGGAGCCGGGAGCGTTTCGGGTCAGGCGGCCCGCAGCGGCTACGGGCTGGCCCTCGACGAGATCAACCGGGCGGGCGGCGTGCTGGGAAAACCGCTGGAACTCGAGTTCGCCGATGACGGCAGCGCGCCCGCCAAGGCCGTGCCGGAGTTCGTGAAGCTGGTGACGGTCGAGAAGGTGGACTTCATGGCGGGCGGCGTGAGCAGCGCCACCAGCATCGCCATCAGCGGCCCCGCCAAGCAGTACGGCACCTTCATGGCGTGGATCGGCGCGGCCGCCGTGCCGGTCGAGGACGCCTTCGCGGACCACCCGTACTTCTTCCACTACCACCCGTGGTCGTACTACAACTTCGAGGCGATCCTGGGGTACTTCCGGTACCTCAAGACGTACAAGAAGGCGAAGAACATCGCCATCGCCTACGAGGACGGCCCTTTCGGCAGCGCCGGCATCGACGCGACCGTCGCGGCGTTCAAGAAGGCGGGCTTCAATGTCGTCATGACCGAGAAGTTCAAGACCGGCAGCGGCAACTTCGGGCCGCTGGTCAGCAAGGCCAAGGCCGCCAAGCCCGACATCCTGTACTGGGTCGGGTACGACACCGACGCCCTGCCGCTCGCCACCGAGGTCAAGCAGCAGAACCTGCAGCTGGGCCTGCTGTACGGCACGCCGCCCAGCTGGCCCGTGGGCTTCGAGAAGAACAAGCTGTCGGACAACGTGGCGGGCCTGAGCCTGTGGCTGTCGAGCAGTCCCAACAAGGAAAGCCGCGCCTTCGTCGCCGCGTACCGCAAGAAGTACGGCACCGTCACCGACGAGTACTTCGCGCCGCTGGCGTACGTGAACCTCAAGACGCTGGCCGCCGCGATCAACGCCGCCGGCAGCACCGACAAGGCCAGGGTCGCGGCCGAGCTGGCGAAAACCAACGTGCCCACTCCCTTCGGGCCGCTGACGTTCACGCCCAGCCTGAAAACCAAGTACCAGGGCTTCAAGGCCGGGAACTGGCTGCACTTCCAGTACCTCGGGGACGCGCGCGTGCCGGTCTTCCCGATCAAGTTCGCGCAGCAGCCGATGGTGTACGGCCGCTGAGACCGGCGCTCTGAGCTCTGGGCCGTGAGTTCCGGGGGCACCCCCCGGAGGCTCGGGCCTCAGGGCTTTTTCTGTGGGTGGAGGGAGGAGATGGCATGGAACTGTTTGCACAGACGCTGGTGAACGGCCTGCTGCAGAGCGGGCTGTACGCGCTGGTCGCGTCGGGGCTGGCGCTGGCGGTGGGCGTGGTGGGCATCGTGAACTTCGCGCACGGGGAGTATCTGATGATCGGGGCGTTCCTGGCGTGGGCGGGCAGCGCGCTGCTGGGCCTGGACCCGCTGCTGAGCCTGCCGGTGATCGCGGTCGCGGTGTACGGGGTGGGCGCCCTGACGTACCGGGTGAGCATCCGGCACGTGCTGCTGGCCCCGGAACTGAACCAGATGCTGCTGACCTTCGGGCTGGGCATCCTGCTGCAGAACCTGGCGCTGATGCTGCTGGGCGGGAACACCCGCACGGTCAGCACGCCGTACCAGGCGAGCAGCCTGCAACTGGGCGAGCTGAGCGTGGGCGGCCCGAAGGCGCTGGCGTTCGGGCTGGCGGCGGCGCTGCTGGGGGCGCTGTACGGGGTGTTGTACCGCACCACGCTGGGCCGGCAGATGCGCGCCGTGGCGCAGAACCGCCGGGGCGCGCAGCTGATCGGCATCAACGTGGACCGCGTGTACCTGATCGCTTTCAGCGTGAGTTGCGCGCTGGCGGCAGTGGCGGGCGTGCTGGTCAGCGTGCTGCTGTTCGCGTCGCCGACCGTGGGGTTGGTGTTCGCGCTGAAGGCCTTCGCGATCATCGTCATGGCGGGCCTGGGGAACCTGACGGGCGTGCTGTGGGCGTCGGTGCTGCTGGGCGTCAGCGAGGCGCTGGTGCAGACGTACGTGCCGGGCGGCGGCGGCTGGAGCGACGCGGTGTTCTTCCTGATGATCTTCGGGACGCTGGTGCTGCGGTCCTTCCGGGGGGCGCGATGAGTGCCCGTCAGGCCGAGGGGTCGCCTGCGGGCGCGGCTCCACGCCGCGAGATCACCCAGGGAGCCGCGCTGCCGCTGCTGGCGTTCCTGCTGCTGGCGGCGCTGTTTCCGTTCCTGCCGCTGGGGAGTCGCGCGGAGTTCCTGCTGCAGATCGCGTTCTTCACGCTGGTGGCCGGGATCATGGCGCTGTCGTGGGACATCCTGGCGCGCAGCGGGCAGGTGAGCCTCGCGCACGCGGCGTTCTACGGGCTGGGCGCGTACGGGTACGCGCTGCTGCTGAAAGCGGGCCTGCCGTGGCTGCTGGCCATGCCCGCCTCGGCGCTGCTGGCGGGCGGCGTGAGCCTGATCCTGGGCGCGGTCACCATGCGCCTGAGCGGCATGTACTTCGCGATTGCCACGCTGGCCTTCACGGAGGTGGTCCGCACGGTCATCCAGAACCTCCCCGAGGGCGTCGCGGGCGGCGCGACCGGCCTGCTCGTGCCCGCGCTGCTGGGCGGGAACAGCCGCGCGCAGTACTTCCTCGCGTGGGGCCTGCTGGCCTTCACGGTGCTGGTCAGCCTCGCGGTGCGCCTGACGCGGCTGCACTTCGCGTTCGCCGCGATCCGGCAGGGCGAGGAAACGGCGCGGGTGCTGGGCGTGAGCATCGTGCGCTTCAAGCTGCTGGCGTTCTTCATCAGCTCGTCGCTGGCGGCGCTGGCGGGCGTGCTGTACGCCGGGAAGACCTTCTTCATCAATCCGCTGGAGACCTTCAGTCTGGCGAACTCCATCGCGCCGCTGACCACCTCCATCTTCGGGGGGCTGTACACGACGCTGGGGCCGGTGCTGGGCGCGGCGGTGCTGCGCGTGGCCGAGGAACTGCTGCATAACAGCGTGAAGAACGGGTACCTGGTGGTGTACGGGCTGGTGCTGATGCTGAGCATCCTGTGGCTGCCGCGCGGCCTGATGGGCCTGCGCCGCAACAAGAAACACGGAGGTGACCTGTGACCGCTGCCGCATCCGGGGGCGCCCTCTCCCCCGTCCCGCAGGGCGCCGAGGTGCTGCGCGCCGAGGGCCTCTCCAAGCGCTTCGGTGGCCTGAAGGCCGTGCAGGACGTGTCTTTCACGCACCATCAGGGTGAGATCCTGGCGGTGATCGGGCCGAACGGGGCGGGCAAGACGACGCTGCTGAACCTGCTGTCCGGCGTGTACCGCCCGTCGGCGGGGCGGCTGCACCTGATGGGCCGCGACGTGACCGATCAGCCGATGGAGGCCCGCTGTCACGCCGGGCTGGGCCGCGCGTTCCAGATCGTGCGGCCCTTCCCGGAGATGACCGTGCACGAGAACGTCACGGTGGGCGCGCTGTTCGGCAAGCCCGGTCAGCGCCTGCCGGAGGCGCGCGAGCGGGCCTGGGCGCTGCTGGAACGCACCGGACTGGCCGCGCACGCCGACAGGGCCGCGCACGAACTGACGCTGCTGCAGGACAAGCGGCTGGAGGTGGCGCGCGCCCTGGCGACGAACCCCAGCGTGCTGCTGCTGGACGAAGTGATGGCGGGCCTGCGTCCCGGCGAGGCGCAGGAGGCCGTCGCTCTGGTGCGCGGCGTGCGCGAGAGCGGCGTGAGCGTGCTGTTCATCGAGCACATCATGCCGGTCGTGCGGGATCTGGCCGACCGGGTGGTCGTGATGGATCAGGGACAGGTGCTCGCGCAGGGCACCTACCGCGAGGTGACGGCCGACCCGCGCGTGGTCAGCGCGTACCTGGGCACGGAAGAGGGGCTGCACGCATGACAGGAATTGCGGTGAGTCGGAGACGAACCCGACCGGAGGGAGAAGCAATGACGAGCGGACTTCAGGAGATGGACGGACTTCCGGTGGTGTTCCGGAAGGTCGGGAATCGGATGAATCCGGTATGACCGACACACTGAATCGGACGTCCCCTACAGCGAATGACGTGGGGCAGGAACTGAGGATCGAGGGGCTGGCCGCCGGGTACGGGAAGGTGCAGGTGCTGTGGGACGTCTCGCTGCACGCCGCGCCGGGCGAGTTCGTGGCGGTGATCGGCGCGAACGGGGCGGGCAAGACGACCACGCTGCGTGCCGTGAGTGGCGTCGTGAAGCCCAGCGCGGGCCGCATCACGCTGGGCGGGGTGGACATCACGCGGGCCGAACCGAGTCGCGTGGTGGCGCTGGGCCTGGGGCACGTCCCGGAGGGCCGCGAGCTGTTCCCGCACATGACGGTCCGCGAGAACCTGGAACTCGGGGCGGCCATGAGTGCCCCGGCGCGGGCGCGCGCCGCCGAGACGCTGGGCGAGGTGTACACGCTGTTCCCCCGCCTTCAGGAACGCGCGGGGCAGCTGGCGGGCACGCTGTCGGGCGGCGAGCAGCAGATGGTCGCGGTGGGCCGCGCACTGATGGCCCGCCCCAGCGTGCTGGTCGTGGACGAACCCAGCCTGGGCCTGTCGCCGCTGATGACGCAGACGGTGTTCGGGGCCCTGAAGGCCGTGAACGCGCAGGGCGTGACGGTCGTGCTGGTCGAGCAGAACGTCAACCTCAGCCTGAAGCTGGCGCACCGCGCGTACGTGCTGGAAAACGGGCAGGTGGTGAGGGAGGGCACGGGCGCGGCGCTGCTGGCCGACCCGGCGGTGCGAGCGGCGTACCTGGCGCTGTGATCCGGACTGCCGTTTGTTTCGTTCACAGATCGGAACACCACCGATCTGTCAACTCCACGTCCGGAACCCGCCCAGCTCCTCCTCTGCGGCGCAGCTCTCCGAGTCGCTTCGCTCGGATTGAATGGCTTTGTAAGCCATTCAACCGGAGTCCGTCTGATCCGGACTCCGGTTGGACGGGTTGCCACCTCTTTCAACCCGAGCGGACGCGCCGAGCGGCGCCGCAGGGCGAGCAGGAGAGCGGCGTCCCTCCGGGCGTGGCGTTGGCACCCCGGTGCGCTGACGGGATGCCAACGAAACGGACGGCAGTGCGGATGAGCTGCGGCGGGCGGACACATGCGGTAGATTTCGCGGCGTGACCCTGAACTGGAGGGACCTGACCTCGGTGCGCCGCGCGAGGCTACCGGCCGTGCGCGGCGCCGTGGACCGCCCGCGCCTGACCGGGGCGCTGCTGAACGCCCGGGTGCTGTCGGTCACCGCGCCGGCCGGGTACGGCAAGACCACAGCGCTCGCGGCGGCCGCGGCGGGCCTGCCGGGCCCGGTGGCGTGGCTGACGCTGGACGCCGACGACGCCGATCCGCTGGTGTGCGCCGCGGGACTGGCGCTGGCGGTGGGCGCCCTGCCCGGCGGGGAGCGGGTGGGCGCCGCCCTGGCACAGGGGGCCTCGCCCAGGCGGGTGGCGGCGCTCACGGCGGACACCCTGGACGTCTGCGGCGGGCTGCTGGTGCTCGACGAGGCGCAGGCCCTGAGTGGCACGCCGGGCCTGGACCTGCTGCGGGCCCTGCTGAACCCGGGGCAGGGCCGCGTGGCGCTGCTGTCCCGCACGGCCCTGCCCCTGCCGGACCTGACCCGGCTGGAACTGTCGGGCGGGGCGGGGCGTCTGTCGGCGGCGGACCTGGCGTTCACGCCGCCCGAGATCGCGGCGTTGTGGGCCGCGCAGGGCCTCGTGCTGTCCGGCGCGCAGGTGCGGGCCGCGCACGCCGTGACCGAGGGCTGGCCGATCGCGGCGCGGTTCCTGGCGCAGGCGACAGCGCAGGGCCGGATCACCCCGGCGGACCTCGCCGATCTGGACGGGAACGGAACGTCGCTGGGCACGCTGTTCAGTTACCTGGCCCAGGAGGTCCTGGGACCGCTGGAACCCAGCCTGCGGTCCCTGCTGACGCGCGGCAGCGTGTTCGAGGAACTCAGCGCCGCGCTGCTGGAGGCCGCGCTGCCCGAACCGCAGGCCGGCGCGCTGCTCGAGGCGCTGGCCGGCAGCGGGACCTTCCTGACCCGCCTGGGCGATTCGTACCGCGCGCACCCGCTGCTGCGCGCGCACCTGCGGGGCCTGCTGCCGCCCGCCGAGGCGCGCGAGATCGCGGCGCGCGGCGCGGCGTTCTTCGAGCAGACCGGGCGGCGCCGGCGGGCGCTGGCCGCGCACCTGCTGGCGGGAAACTCGGCGCGGGCGGCGGCGCTGCTGGCCGAGTGGGGCGGCCTGTGGCTGGCGCAGGGGCGCGTGACGCTGGTCGACCGCAGCCTCGCGCGGCTGCCGCGGCCCGACTGGACGCCCGCGCTGCACGCACTGGCGGGAGACGCCCTGCGTCTCGCGAGCCGGTACGACGAGGCCCGCGCCGAGTACGCCCGCGCGGGAGCGCTGGACCGGGCGCTGGGCGAGGTGCGGCTGGCGCTGGACACGGTGCAGCCGGCGCTGGCCTGGGCGCCGCTGGACACGGCGGCCGCACTGGTGGACCCGGACGGAACGGGACAGCGCGAGGTGCGCCGCCTGCGGGCCGAGAACCTGCTGAACGCGGGACAGCCGGCGCAGGCGGTCGCGCTGGAACCCGACCTGCGCGGCGGCGCCCGGTACGCGCTGCGCTGCGGGGACCTGGACGCGGCGCTGGAGCGCGCGCAGGCCCTCGCGGACGGCGAGACCGGTGGGGCGCGGGCCGCGCAGAACCACCGTGAGGGCCTGCTGCTGGCCAGTTTCCTGCACGCGGCGCGTGGTGAGCTGCAGCAGGCCGAAACCTGCGCCCGGCGCGGCCTCGAGGAGGGAGAGCGGCTGGAAAGTCCGTTCGTGCAGTCGCTGGCGCGGGCGCGGCTGGGGCACGCGCAGCAGGCGGCCGGGCAGTTCGGGGCGGCGCGTGAGAGCTACGCGGCGGCGCTGCAGCAGGCGCAGGGCGTGACCGGTCGCCTGCGGGTCGAGCCGCTGATGGGGCTGGCCGCGCTGGCGGGCCGTGCCGGTCAGCCGGAACGCGCCGGGACCCTGGTGGCCGAGGCGCGCGGGCAGACTGCCGGGGACGGGTACATGGAGGGTCTGCTCGTGCTGACCTCCGCGCTGGGACTGGCGCAGGGACCGGAGGCCGCCCTGGCGGCGGCGGGGCTGCAGCAGGCGCAGGCGCTGTTCCGGGCATGCGGGGACCGGTTCGGTCAGGCGGCGGCGACGCTGGCACTGTTCGCGCTGGAGGGGGTCCCGGCGGCCTCCCTGGCGCTGGAGGCGGCGGGCGCGGTCGCCGCGTACCCGTTCCTGCTGGGGCGCCCGTCGCTGTTCGCTCCGGTGGGCACCCGGGCGGGCCGCGCCGCGCTGCTCGCCCGGCTGGGGGCGGCCGTTCCGGCGGCCCGCGGGTCCCTGACGGGCGCCGCGCACCTGCTCGGGTACCCGGACGTGCCGGACGTGGCCGACACCCCGGGGTTCGAGGTGCGGGTGCAGGTGCTGGGCCGCGTGGCGGTCACGCGGGATGACGGGCGGGTGCGCGAGTGGGGCCGCGCGAAGGCCCGCGACCTGCTCGCGCTGCTGGCCGTTCACCCGGACGGACTGGCGCGCGAGGCGGCGCAGGAGGCGCTGTTCCCGGACGCCGAGCCCGGCGTGGGTGAACGCAATTTCCGCGTGACACTGCACGCGCTCGGGCAGGTGCTGGAGGAGGGCGCGCGCAGCGGCGTGTTCCTGGAACGCGGCGACTGGCTGCGGCTGCGGCCGGGGCCCGACCTGCACGTGGACCTGCTGGACGCCTGGGCGTGGCTGTCGCGGCCGGCCGGAACGCCGGGCCGCCTCGACGCCCTGCTGCCCCTGCCGGCCGCACTGGCGGAACTGGATCTGGACGCCGTGAACCGCGAGGCGGAGCGCTACGCGGCCACGCTGCCGGTGGCGCTGGCGGACGAGGCGGGCGCGGCGCTGGCCGTGGCCCGCCCCGACCGGGCGGCGCTGGCGGCGGAGCGCGCCCTGATCCTCGACGCGGCGCACGAGCCGGCCGCGCGGGCGCTGATGCGCGCCAGTCACGCGCTGGGACGGGGAGCGGCGGTGGGCCGCACGTACGCGTCCCTGCAGGCGGCGCTCGCGGAACTGGGGTTGCGGCCCCTGCCGGACACGCAACGGCTGTGGCAGGCACTGTGCGGCCCGCGAGAGGAGTAACGTCCGCGTGACGCGCGGGACCTAGACTCCGCGCATGACGCAAGACACGCAGGGGAGGACCGCGCTGGTCACAGGCGGCACGAGTGGCATCGGACTGGCAATCGCGCAGCGCCTCGCGCAGGACGGACTGCAGGTGGCGGTGCTGGACCTGGACCGCCCGCAGGCCCGTGAGGTGGCGCGCGCCCATGACCTGACGTTCATCGGGGCGGACCTGTCGCGCCGCGAGGACTGCCGCCGCGCGGTGGACGAGACGGTCGCGGCGCTGGGCGGCCTGGACGTGCTGGTGAACAACGCGGGCTTCCAGCACATCGACCCGGTCGCGGCTTTCCCGGAGGACACCTGGGACGCGATGCTGCACGTCATGCTGACGGCGCCCTTCCTGCTGAGCCGGTACGCGTGGCCGCAGCTGACACGCAGCGGGCAGGGCCGGATCGTGAACGTGGCGAGCATCCACGGTCACGTCGCCAGTCCTTTCAAGAGTGCGTATGTCAGTGCCAAGCACGGCCTGATCGGCCTGACCCGCACGGCCGCGCTGGAGGCCGGCGAGCAGGGCCTGACCGTGAACGCCATCTGCCCCGGGTACGTGCGCACGCCGCTGGTCGAGGGCCAGATGGCCGATCAGGCCCGCACGCGCGGCCTGACGGTGCAGGAGGTCGAGCAGAAGGTGATGCTGGAACCCGCCGCCATCAAGCGCCTGCTGAATCCGGAAGACGTCGCTGCGCTGGCGAGTTACGTGGTCAGCCCGGCGGCGTGGGGCATGACCGGCGCGGTGCTGGACCTGGACCTGGGCTGGACCGCCCGGTAGGCGCGGGCGGGAGGCGGGGTGCAGGACGGAGTTTCAGGATCTCCGCCGCGTCCCGCCCGAGCGAGGGGAGGACGGTTCCAACATCCATCCTCCCCCATTCAGCCGTCAGCGGGGTTGGCTGCTCAGGACCATCACGTACGCGGTGCCGCGCGAACCCTGGACGACGGCGGCGCCGACGTGGGTGTAGCGGCGTTCGTTCATCCAGAAGCAGTGGACGGGAGAGTTCAGCCACCAGCGGACCGCGCTTTCCGGGTTCTGGCTGCCGCCCATGAACACGATCTCGGTGACGCTGACGGCGTTCACGCCGGTGCTGGCGGCGCGAATGCGCGGGGTGCTGCCGTTCGTCCCGGTGTGGGTGATGCGGCCGGTGGCGCTCATGTACCCGGCCTGCTGGCGCGCAGCGGCGGCCAGGGCGGGCGTGAAGGTGAGGCTGCCCGCGACGGGGCGGGCGCCGCTGCCGGGACAGGTGACGCCCTGGGCGCGCACCTGGTTCAGCCGGGCAACCAGTTGCTGCTCGGCGGAGGACTGGGCCGTGGCGGGAAGTCCCAGGGCCACCAGGGCCGCCAGGGCTCCCAGCGTTCGCTGGGCGGTCTGCATGAGCATCGTGAACCGATCTTAACCTGAGCGGCGCATGAAGGAGATGGGAAAACCGGCATTCGCTCTCATACGGACTCGGAGAGCTGCTGCGCAGAGAAGGAGCAACACGGGTTCCGGACGTGGAGTCGGCAATCCGGTGAAGTTCCGGATTGTAGGCGAAACAAACGGCAGTCCGTATCAGAAGGGCAGAAGGGCGAGGGGTCCAGGCGAAACGGCCCCGGACCCCTTTCGCGGTAGTTGGCTGGAACTATGCCCGACACCACTGAAATGGGAGCGTCCGGGGCCTATCCCCGGACGTGTCAAAAGAGCTCCCACTCGAGAGTTTCGTCTGTCAGAACCCCGC
>NZ_BAAADB010000016.1 GCF_039522025.1 Deinococcus depolymerans
TGGCTGTACCCATTGGGTACCGTTTTGACTTCATCCCGAAAG
This sequence comes from Deinococcus depolymerans, assembly GCF_039522025.1. Taxonomy (NCBI): domain Bacteria; kingdom Thermotogati; phylum Deinococcota; class Deinococci; order Deinococcales; family Deinococcaceae; genus Deinococcus; species Deinococcus depolymerans. Next base: position 43 of record NZ_BAAADB010000016.1, read on the forward strand.
ACTCCGTCCGTTTCGCGAATCTGGAGAACACCGGGGTGGTGTTCCGCTCGCCCAGCCCTGTCGGACTGGCCTGTCATCGTCATTCAACACCAGATTTTCATGCGTCTCAGCGGTCGCCTCGCGGCTTCTCGCTCCCGCCCTTTTTCTCGGGCGAAGGGAACTATATGCCCATGCGCCCAATCTGTCAACACCTGCGGCCGGTCCCCACCGGCCCGCCCCACCCCGCTCCCCAGCCCACGCCCGGACCGGCCCTGCATCCGGACTCCGACGGACTCCGATGGGTCACTGGGGAACGCCGCAACCAGCCGGCCGGCCACGGCTCCCGGTATGCTGCCGTATGACCACTCCGGGACCGGACCTGACCCGCGCCGTGAATCTCGCCGACCTGGAAACCCTGGGCCGCGCCGCGCTGGACCAGGGTGCGCTGGAGTACTACGCGAGCGGCGCGAACGACGAACACACCCTGCGCGAGAACCGCGCCGCGTTCACCCGCGCCCGCCTGCGCCCCCGCGTTCTCGTGGACGTCTCCGGCGTGGACACGGGCACCAGCGTGCTGGGGCTCCCGCTGGGCAGCCCCATCGGGATCGCGCCGAGCGCCTTCCACGGCCTCGCGCACCCGGACGCCGAACGCGCCACCGCCCGCGCCGCCGTTGCGAGGGGCAGCGTCATGACGCTGAGCACCTTCAGCAACACGCCCATCGAGACGGTCGGCGCGGACGCCCGGGGCCGCTTCTGGTTCCAGCTGTACCTGCTGCGCGACCGCGCCCTGAGCCGCAGCATCCTCGACCGCGCCCACGCCGCCGGGGCGCGCGCCCTGGTCTTCACGGTGGACGCCCCGTTCCTGGGCCGCCGCGAGGCGAACGAACGCCACCGCTTCGCCCTTCCCGCGCACCTGAGCGCCCCGAACGTCGCCAGCCGCGAAGAACTCGCGCAGGTCGAGACGGACAGCGGCTCGCAGCTCGCCAACTACTTCCAGAACCTCGTGGACAAGACCTTCACCTGGCGCGACCTCGACTGGCTGCGCGGCCAGACGCCCCTCCCCATCATCCTGAAGGGCGTCCTGACCGCCGAGGACGCCCACTTGGCCGCCGAGCACGGCTGCCACGTCTGGGTCAGCAACCACGGCGGCCGGCAGCTGGACACCGCCATCAGCAGCTTCGAGGCCCTCCCGGAGATCGTGGACGCCGTGGCGGGCCGATGTGAGATCTACCTCGACGGCGGCGTGACGCGCGGCACGGACGTCCTGAAAGCCGTCGCGCTCGGCGCCCGCGCCGTGTTCCTGGGTCGCGCCGCCCTGTGGGGCCTCGCCGCCGGGGGGCAGGCCGGGGTGGAACGCACCCTGACGCTGCTGGAGGACGAATTCCGCCTTGCCATGGCCCTGTGCGGCGCCGCGCGGGTCAAGGACCTGACCCCGGCGCTGGTGCGGATGTAATACGGATTCCGTTTGTTTCGCCAACAATCCGGAACTGCACCGGATTGCCGGCTCCACGTCCGGAACCCGTTTCTCTCCTCCTCGCTTCGCTCGGATTGAACGGGCCTGCAGCCCATTCAATCGGAGTCCGTATAACTCAACCCCTCTGGCAGCAGAGCAGCGGCCAGAGCGTCAATCCTGGCCGCTGCTTCTCTGTTCCGCCGTTCCCTACCGCAGGGTTTCCGGCAGGCCGTACACGTTCCACAGGCGGTCCACGCGGTCCACGATGTCCTTGTCCATGACGATCTTGGGCGGCCACTCGCGCACGAAGCCCTCTTCGGGGATCTTCTGTGCGCCGTCCCAGGCGAGAAGTTCTCCCTGCACCCAGACGTCGCGTTCGGCGTCGATGTTGTTCAGGATGGTCCACCAGACGTCACCTATGTCGTTCACGTCGGTCTGGTCGTCGCAGATCAGCAGGTGGCGGATGCCCTGCGCGGCGGGGTCCGCGGCGAACGCGGCGGCGAGGTCACGGGCCTGTCCGGCGCGGGTCTTGTGCAGCGCGACCAGCCAGTAGCCGTCCGGGGTCTGCCGCTGGGCGAGAACGCCGTCGAAGGTGGGCAGGTCGTGGGACCCCTCACCCCGGCCCTCTTCCCAGGGAGCGGGAGCCAGCACGTCTCCGGCCTGGTCGGGGCGGCTGCTGGCGGCGCTGCCGGTCTCCTCGGGGCGTTTGGTGGTGGCGTCGATGATGAGTTTCCCGCCGTAGCCCCAGCCGCGGCTGGAGTGGTCGAGGACGTCGATGGGGCCGCGCGTGGTGAGGGTGTCGCGGCCCGGCACGGCCTTCTCTGTCACCTCGCGCCAGACGGCGTCGAAGTCGGTGACGGTCACGTCCTCGTCGAGGACGACGATGACCTTGGCGAACATCATCTGGCCCAGGCCGAACAGGCCGTTGGCGACCTTGTACGCCTGCCCCGGATACGACTTCTTGATGCTCACGAACACGAGGTTGTGCGCGACCCCGGCGGGCGGCATGTGGTAATCGACGATCTCAGGGATGATCAGTTGCGCGGCAGGCAGGAACAGCCGTTCGGACGCCTCGATCAGGTACGCGTCCTCCATGGGGGGGCGGCCCACGATGGTCGCCGGGTACACGGGATTGCGGCGCATGGTGACGGCCGTGACGTGAAAGTGCGGGTACAGGTCCGGGAGGGTGTAGAAGCCGGTGTGATCCCCGAACGGCCCTTCCATCACCCAGTCCTCGCTGGGGTCCACGTAGCCTTCCAGCACGAACTCGGCGTTGGCGGGAACGTCCAGATCCACCGTGACCCCCTTCGCGACCGGGTAGCGCTGGCCACGCAGGTACCCGGCCAGGGCGAATTCGTCGAGGCCCGGCACGGGCGGCAGGGGCGCGGTGGCGGCGTAGATCAGGGCCGGGTCGCCGCCGATGGCGACCGCCACCTCCAGCTTCTTCCCGAGTTTTCTGGCCTTCTCCAGGTGTTTGGTGCCGGTCTTGTGCCGCTGCCAGTGCATGCCCGTGGTGTTCTTGCTCATGACCTGCACGCGGTACATGCCCATGTTGCGCTCGCCGGTCTCCGGGTCCCTCGTGATGACGAGGGGCAGCGTGACGAACGGCCCACCGTCGAGCGGCCAGCACTTCAGGACCGGGATCCTCGAGAGGTCCACCTCGTCGCCGCGCCACACGACCTCCTGCACGGGGGCCGAGCGGACGCGGCGCGGCGGGAGGTTCATGGCGTCGCGGAGTTTGGTGACGTTGCTCAGCAGGCCCAGTTTGCTGCCGCCGCCGGACAGGTCGATCAGGTTGCGGACCTTGGCGGCGAGGTCGTCGAGGTCGTCCACGCCCAGGGCCAGCGCCACGCGTTCCTTGGTGCCGAGCAGGCCGATGGCGACCGGGTAGTCGCTGCCCAGTACGTTCTCGAACAGCAGGGCCGGGCCGCCCTGTTTGACCATGCGGTCGGCGATCTCGGTGATTTCCAGTTCCCGGCTGACCGGGGTCGTGACGCGGAGCAGTTCGCCGCGCTGTTCGAGGAGGCGCATGAAGCTCTGAATGTCCGGGAAGGCCATGCGCCGAGTGTAGTGGGAGGGGGGCGGGGCAACCGTACCCGTGCTTGCGGGCCTGACGGCCGCGTGAGAGGACGCTCAGGAAGGACAGCCCGCAGTGTGCAAGCCGGATCGCAATCAAAGTTGATGTATTTTGTACACTAATGACTTCCGGGCGGCGACCAGCCGGTCTCCCCCACCCGCCCCATCCAAGGAGTCCCACCATGAACACCCCCACCCGCACCACCCTGGCGCTCGCCGCCACCCTGAGCGCCGCACTGACCGTCACTGCCAGCGCCGCCACCCCCACCACCCTGCAGAAAGGCGTGCTGAAGATCGGCATGGAAGGCACCTACGCGCCCTTCACCTACCGCGACGCCAGGGGCAACCTGACCGGCTTCGACGTGGACATCGCAAAGGCCGTGGCCGCCAAGATGGGCCTGAAAGCCGAGTTCGTCCTGACCGAATGGAGCGGCATCCTCGCCGGCCTGCAGGCCAACAAGTACGACGTGATCGTCAACCAGGTCGGCATCAACCCCGAACGCGAGAAGACCATCGGCTTCAGCCGCCCCTACGCGTACTCCAGCCCGCAGATCATCGTGAAGAAGACCGGCAGCTTCTCCCCCAAGACCCTGGCCGACCTGAAAGGCAAACGCGTGGGCGTGGGCCTGGGCAGCAACTACGAGAAGGGCCTGCGCGACGCCGGCGGCATCAACGTCGTCACGTACCCCGGCGCGCCCGAGTACCTCGCGGACCTCGCCACCGGCCGCCTGGACGCCGCCTACAACGACCGCCTGCTCGTCGGGTACCTGATCAAATCCCAGAACCTCCCGGTACGCGGCGCGGGCGTCATCGGTGACGCCCAGCCCGTCGGCATCGCCATGAAGAAGAGCAACACCAGCCTCAAGGCCGCCGTGGACCGGGCGCTGCTGCAGATCAAGGCCGACGGCACGTACGCCAAGATCAGCCGCCAGTGGTTCGGTCAGGACGTCAGCAAACCCTGAACGTCACCGCGCCTCCGGGGTGGGCTACGAGATGAGAGGATATTCCTCGGGGCTCGTGGCCCACCCCTCATACGGACTGCCGTTTGTTTCGTTCACAGACCGGAACACCACCGATCTGTCAACTCCACGTCCGGAACCCGTTTTTCTCCCACTCGCTTCGCTCGGATTGAACGGGCTTTGCAGCCCATTCAATCGGAGTCCGTATCATTCCCTGCCCGGAGACCCCATGACCCCCGGAGACCCCATGAACACTGAACAGCTGCACCTCGTCCTCCAGAGCGCCTGGACGTCACTGCCGACCCTGCTGGGCGCGCTGCCCGTCACGCTGGGCTTCGCGCTGGGCGCCATGCTGCTGGGCCTGCCGCTGGGGTTCCTGGTGGCGCTGGCGCGGCTGTCCCGGCTGGGCTGGGTGCGGGGACTGAGCAGTCTGTACGTGTCGTTCATCCGTGGCACGCCGCTGCTGGTGCAGATCTTCGTCATCTACTACGGGCTGCCCAGCCTGGGTGTCACGCTGAACCCCATCGCGGGCGGCGTGATCGCCCTGACCCTGAACGCCGCCGCGTACCTCAGCGAGACCATCCGCGCCGCCATCCTGAGCATCCCGCGCGGCCAGCGGGAAGCCGCGACCAGCCTGGGCCTGAACGCCGGGCAGAGCATGCGCCTGATCGTGCTGCCGCAGGCCGCGCGGGTGGCGCTGCCCAGCATGAGCAACACCCTGATCGGGCTGGTGAAGGACACCTCGCTGGTCAGCGTGATCACGGTCGTGGAACTGCTGCGCAGCGCGCAACTGGTGATCGCGCGGACCTTCGAGCCGTTCGGGCCGTACCTCGCGGCCGCGCTGATCTACTGGGCGGTCAGCAGCCTGCTGGAAGTCGTGCAGCGCGCCCTGGAACGCCGCTTCTCGCGCGGCAGCTGAACGCCACCAGCCACGCGCCGAACTCCCGCCCGGACCTCATGCCGGGCGGGAGCGTTCATTGCCGGGTGGGCCGCCGGTCATGCCTGACGCTTCCCTGACCGCCCGCGATCACGGGGCGCTCACGGGGGGCCGCGTACCCTGAGTTCACCAGCAGGAACAGCGTCCCAGACGACGTTCCCGCCCGGTGATCCCCCGGCCGCCCCGTTCCCCGCCCCCGCGCCCCCACCCAGGAGACCTGCCATGACCGCACGCACCCAGCCCACCTGCACCCTGGCCGCCCCCGCTCCCCGCTCCTCCCGCCCCGCCGCCCTGCTGGCCGCGCTGAGCCTGTGCGGCCTGTTCCCGCAGCACGCGCAGGCGGCGCCCGCCGACTTCGTGGGCACCTGGGTGAACAGCAACGTCGCCACCAGCGGCATCACCCGCATCAACGTGACCCGCAGCGGCGGCGGCCCGCTGACCGTGCAGGTGTTCGGCCGCTGCCACCCCAACGACTGCGACTGGGGCAGCGCCCCGGTCCTCACGTACGGCGCGAATGTCAGCGACACCAACCACCTGACCGCCAGCGCCGTGTACGCCAAGGGCTTCTCGAACACCACGCTGGTCATGACCTTCACGCGCGGCCGGCTGGACGTGCAGGCCCTGACGCAGTTCACGGACGGCAGCGGCCGCCAGAACTACGCCTCGCGCGACGCGTTCACCCGCTACCGCTGACGCGGGGCGAGCAGCCGCGGTCAGGTGGGCGAACCCCCCACCGCCCGACCCGCTCCCCTCCCGCCTTGCGATCCTGCCAGCCGTCAGTCCCGGTAGCTGCGCCGCCCCTCCTGTTCCCGGAAGGGCGGCGCATTCCTGCGCGGCGGGTGCGTCGGCTGTCCGTCCTGGCCGACAGGCCCGCGCGGCGCCCGCGTTAGGCTGGGCGGCATGACCTCACCGATCACGCGCATGCAGCAGGCCCTCGCCGCGACCAGCCTGGACGGCTGGCTGGTGTACGACTTCCAGGGCCTGAACCCGCACGCCCGCACCGTGCTGAACCTCCCCAGCGGGGCGTTCCTGACCCGGCGGTTCTTCGTGTGGGTGCCGCGCAGCGGGCAGGCCGTGGTGCTGCACAACCACATCGAGGGCGGCACCTGGGGTGAGATCACCCGCCACTGGAACGCCGAGCGCCGCGCGTTCGGTTCGCACGGACAGCTGGACGCCGCGCTGCGCGAGGTCGTGCAGGGCCGCACGCTGGCGATGGAGTACAGCGCGGGCGGCGCGGTGCCGTACGTGAGCCGCGTGGACGCCGGGACGGTTGAGCGCGTGCGGGCCGCCGGGGCCGCCGCCATTCACAGCAGCGCGGACCTGCTGCAGTCGTTCCTGGCCTGGAGTGCCGACGATCTGGCCGCGCACGGGCGGGCCGTGAGCGTGCTGATGCAGGCCAAGGACGACGCCTTCCGCCTGATCCACGAGCGCCTGCAGGCCGGGCATCCCGTCACGGAACTGGACGCTCAGGCCGTGATCATGCGGCAGATCGAGGCGGCCGGCATGAGCGCCGGGCACCCCGTGAACGTGAGCTTCGGCGTGAACGCCGCCGACAGCCACTACGAACCCAGCCCCGAACGCCACGCCACCCTGAAGCCCGGCGAGTGCGTGCTGATCGACCTGTGGGCGCAGGAACCGGGCCGCCCGTTCGCGGACGTCACCTGGGTCGGGTACGCCGGGCAACCCACGCCCGCCTACCAGAGCGCCTGGGCGGCCGTGGTCGCCGCGCGCGACGCCGCGCTGCGCACCATTGTGGACGGGTACGCCCGCGCGGGCTGGGGCGAGGTGCAGGGCTACATGGCCGACCGCGCCGCCCGCGACGCCATGGGCCCCGAGTGGGAGGCGTTCTTCCTGCACCGCACCGGGCACGACCTGGGCGTGAACATCCACGGGGCGGGCGCGAACCTCGACGACTACGAGACCCGCGACACCCGCACCCTCACGCCCGGACTGGCCGTGACCATCGAACCCGGCACGTACCCCGCCGCGCAGGGCTTCGGGATCCGCAGCGAGATCGACGTGTACCTCGACCCGCAGACCGGGCCGCGCGTGACCACCCACACGCAACGCGCCCCGTTCCGTCTGGGCGGGCCGGACGACTGGGCGCAGGTGCGGGCCGCCGGATACGGCGAAGCGGATGCCTGAACCGCTGCGTGGCGAGTGAGAGGCCCTTGACCTTCCGCTAAGCAACCCGCCCGCCGGGAAGGTCGCGTGACCCGTGAACTCGGATCACCCGTTACCCTGTGGACATGGCTAACCTCGGCTCCTCCACCATCATGCTGACCGGAGCGGGCGGCGCACTGGCCACCGCCATCGCACAGGAACTCGACGACGCGGGCGCACAGATGGTCCTCGTCGGGCGCGGCGAGAGCCTGGCCCGCGCCGCCGACCGCTTTCCCGCCACCGAAGTTCTCGACCTGGACCTGACCGATCCCTCCAGCATCGACACGCTCCGCCGGGTCAAGGTCGACACCCTGATCCACACGGTCGGGTCCTACAGCACCCAGGACGCGCACAAGGCCACCCCGGAGAACCTGCGCGAGGCCTTCGACACCAACATGGGCAGCCTGTTCCACGCCGTGCAGGGCGTCCTGCCGCACATGCTGCGGCAGAAGGACGGCCTGATCATGGGTGTCAGTGCCGGGCAGGCCGCGCGGCTCAGCGGGCCAAAGGCGGCGCTGTACACCGCCAGCAAGGCGGCCGTCGCGGCGTACATCCTGAGTCTGCACGACGAACTGAAACACAAGGGCGTGCGCGGCATGGTCCTGTACCCCATGGGCGCCATCGACACGCCGGGCAACCGTGACGCCGGCATGGCCTGGGACAGCATGATCGACCCGCGCGGCCTCGCCAAGAGCGTCGCGCACGCCCTGACCCGCCCGGACCGGGCGCACATCACCGAGATCAAGGTCTACCCCGACACCTGATACGGACTCGGATTGAATGGCTTACAGAGCCATTCAATCCGAGCGAAGCGAGGAGGAGCCGGGCGGGTTCCGGACGTGGAGTTGACAGATCGGAACACCACCGATCTGTCAACGAAACAAACGGAATCCGTATTACCCGTCGGCCAGGGCAGCCAGGAGTGCGGCGGCGTAGCGGACGCCGTTTTCGAAGTCGCGCCGGAGGATGTTCTCGTTGGGCGCGTGGACGCGGCCGCCGATGTTGCCGATGCCGAGGGCGATGACGGGTGCCCCCACATGCTGCATGAAGGGGTACATGGGGCCGCTGCCGCCGGAGCTGGGGTTCAGGATGGGGTCCTGCCCGTACACGTCACGGGCGACCCGCACGGCCGTCTGCACGAAGGGGTCGTTCAGGTCGCTGCGGGCGGGGTGCTGGTGGCTTTCGAGTTCGATGATCTCGATGTCGCTGAAGCCCTGCGCGTTCAGGTGGGCGCGCAGGAGTTCCACGATGCGGTCCGGGTGCTGGTCCGGCACGAGGCGGAAGTCGAGTTTCACCATCCCTTCGGCGGGCAGGACGGTCTTGCTGCCCTGGCCCTCGTACCCGCCGTGGAAGCCGTTGACGTTCACGACGGGCTTGAGGTTCAGGCGGGTGTGGTAGTCGTGGCCGTCGCCCAGGGGGCGGGTCACGTCGTACGTGTCGCGCAGCGCCTCGCCCCGGCCCTGAAGCTGGGCGATGGCGTCCAGGTCCGCCTGGCTGGGGGGGCGCACGTCGTCGTGGAAGCCGGGGATCAGGACCGTGCCGTCCGGGCCGCGCAGGCTGGCGACAGCGGCGGCCAGTCGCCACAGCGGGTTGTCCACGACCGCGCCGTTGCTGCTGTGCAGGTCGCTGGCGGCCACGCGGCAGCGGAGTTCCACGCAGATGATGCCTTTCAGGCCCGCGTACAGCACGGGGCGGCCCTCGGGGGTGATGCTGCCGAATTCCCACCAGACGCCGTCGGCTTTCAGTTCGGCGGCGTGTTCGGCCAGGAAGCCTTCGAGGCTGGGGCTGCCGACCTCCTCCTCGCCCTCGATGAGCCACTTGACCTTCAGGGGCAGGTGGCCGCGCTGCTCTTTCAGGGCGCGCAGTCCGGCGAGGCGGGAGACGAGTTCGCCCTTGTCGTCGCTGGCGCCGCGCCCGTACAGGCGGCCGTCCCGTTCGGTCAGGGTGAAAGGCGGGGTGTCCCAGAGTTCGGCGGGGTCCTCGGGCTGCACGTCGTAGTGGTTGTAGATCAGCAGCGTGAAGGGGCCTTCCCCGGCCTCGGCCAGGAGGATCGGGGCGACCTGACCGGGATACTGCTGCACGGTGAAGCCCTCGGCTTCGAGCAGGGTCTGCACGGCCCGGGCGGCGTCCGGGAGGTGGCGGCCCTGGGCGGACACGCTGGGAATGGCGACGAGGTCGGCGAGGTCACGCAGGCCGCGCTCGATGTGTGCGCTCAGATCGGTTGGGGTCATCCCTGGCAGCGTACGGGAATCCGGAGCGGCGTGCCTGCGCCGTCGGTCGGGCGTCCGGCGGGGCGGAGCGGGTGGGGGCGCTATCCTGCGCTCAGGAGCCCCATCATGACCCGGAACGGCACCATCAGGGACATCGCGCGCGAGGCGGGCGTGTCGATCAGCACCGTCTCCCGCGCGTTGAACGGGCAGGTGCCGGTTGCGCCGGACAAGTTGCAGCGCGTGCTGGACGCCACGCGCCGCCTGCGGTACGAGCCGAACGCGGCGGCGCAGGGGCTGGTGCGGGGGCGCAGCATGACGGTGGGCGTGCTGACGCAGGACATCGCCAGTCCGTTCTACAGCGAGGTCTCGCGCGGGATCGACGCGGCGCTGGCGGGCAGCGGGTACCAGCCGATCTTCGTGAACGGCCACTGGGCGGTGCAGGACGAGGCGGCAGCCATCACGGCCCTGACGAGGCGGCAGCCATCACGGCCCTGACGCGGCGGCAGGTGGACGCCCTGATCGTGCTGGGCGGCCGCCTGAGCGACGGGCACCTGCGGGACCTGCACGAACGGCTGCCGCTGGTCGTGGTGGGCCGCCGCGTGCCGGGCCTGGACGGCGCGTGCCTGAGCGTGGACAACGTGCAGGGCGCGTTCCTGGCGACCACGCACCTGCTGCAGCTGGGGCACCGGCGCATCGGGCACGTCACGGGGGAGCGGTCGCAGCGGGACGCCGTGGACCGCCTGGACGGGTACCGGCGGGCGCTGGCGGAGGCCGGGGTGCCGTTCGATCCGGCGCTGGTGTTCGAGGGGGACTTCCACGAGCTCAGCGGCATCCTGGCGGTCGAGCACTGGCTGGCGCGCGCCACGTCCTTCTCGGCGATCTTCGCGGCGAACGACCAGATGGCGTACGGGGCCGGGGGCTGCGCGTCCCGGAGGACGTGTCGCTGGTGGGCTTCGACGACCTGCCGGGGTCGCAGTTCACGCTGCCGCCCCTGACGTCCGTGCATCACCCGGCGCGCGAGATGGGGGAACTGGCCGCCCGGCACCTGCTGACGCGCCTGAACGACCCGGACGCCCCGGCCGGGCTGCCCGGACTGGACATCACGCTGAGCGTCCGGGAGTCCGTGCGGGCCGCGCGACCCTGACCGGGGTGGTCATCGACCTGCTTTCCGCCGTGATCCCATTCCGTTGTCTCCTCTCCCCCTGTGGCAGAGGGCGGAGCGAAACGGCGGACGGGTGAGGGGTCGGGTCAGCGGCGGTCGTCGAGGCGGCGGCGGGCCTGCCAGAGGCGCTGCACGCCGGGGCGGGCGTAGGGGGGGCGCAGCAGGTCGGTGGGGCTCCAGCGGCGCTGGTGCAGCACGGCCCGTTCGTGTGACAGGGTGCGGAAGCCGCTGTGGCCGTGGTACTGCCCGGTGCCGCTCTGGCCGGTGCCGCCGAAGGGCAGGTGCGGGTGGATCATGTGGATGAAGCCGTGGTTGATGACGCTGGTTCCGGCGCTGGTGCGGCTCAGCACGTCGCGGGCGGCGGCGCCGGAGCGGCTGTACACGTACAGCGCGAGGGGTTTGGGTCGCTCGCGGATCCACGTCATGGCCTCGTCGGGCCGGGCGCGCAGGACCGGGAGGACCGGGCCGAACAGTTCTTCCTGCATGATCGCCATGTCGGGGGTCACGCCGGTCAGGATGGTGGGAGCCAGGAAGCGGTCGGCGGGGTCGGTCTGGCCGCCGGTGGCGAGGGTCGCGCCGTGCGTGCGGGCGTCGTCGATCAGGCCGAGCAGGCGGTCCAGGGCCGGGCGGTCGATCAGGCGGGCGTAGTCGGGGCTGCGCTGGGCGGCGTGGCCCTCGCCGTACGCGCCGCGCAGGTAGGTGCGGGCGGCGTCCACGAACGGCGTTTCGAGTTCGGGGGGCACCCAGGCGTGGTCGGGGGCGACGCAGGTCTGTCCGGCGTTCAGGAATTTGGCCCAGCCGGTGCGTTGCCCGGCCAGGGTCGGGTCGGCGTCCGGCAGCAGGAGGGTGGGGGATTTCCCGCCGAGTTCCAGCGTGACGGACGCGAGGTGCGCGGCGGCGCGCGTGGCGACCTTGCGGCCCACGGCGGTGCTGCCGGTGAAGAAGACGTGATCGAAGGGCAGGTCCAGCAGGGCGTCGGCGACCGGGACGTCCCCGGTGACCAGGGCGGCGTGGGCGGGGTGGAACACCGCGCCGATCAGCTCCTGAAGGGCGCGGGCGGTGTGGGGGACCTTCTCGCTGGGGCGCAGCGTGACGACGTTCCCGGCGGCGATCGCGGCGACCAGCGGGGCCATGAGCAGCCCGAAGGGGTAGTTCCACGGGGAGAGGATCAGCACCTGTCCCAGCGGTTCGCTCTGGACCCAGCTGCGGCTGCCGAGCAGTTCGGGCGTGCCGGGGACGGGGTGGGGGGCTGTCCAGCGGCGCAGGTGGCGGGTCGCGTGGTCGATCTCGGCGATGACGTGGTGGATCTCGGTGACTTCGCTTTCCAGTCGGGCCTTGCCGAAGTCGGCGTGGATGGCGCGGGTCAGGTCGTCGCGCCGGGCGATGATGGCGGCGCGCAGGCGGCGCAGGGTGCGGACGCGGTCCTTCGGGGTGCTGCGGGCGATGTCCCAGCGGGCGGCGCGCTGCAGGTCGAACAGGGCGCGCAGGTCCTGCGGGGTGGGGTCGGTGAGGTTCACGGTCATCTCAGCGGCCCTGGATGCGGCGGATCAGCGGGGGCAGGACGCGGCGGGGGAGCAGGCGGGGCAGCAGCGTCTGGAGTCGGTTGACGGTGCCGATGACGTGCACGGCCTCGCCACGCAGCATGGCGGTCACGGCCTGCGCGGCGACCTCGCGGGCGGGGAGGATCGCGGCGCGGGTCAGGCGGTCGCGCAGCAGGCGGCTGCCCCCCATGTTCGCGGCGGCCTGGAAGCCGGTCTCGACGGGTCCGGGGCAGGCGGCGGTGACGCTGACGCCGGTGCCGCGCAGTTCCTCGTGCAGGGCCTCGCTGAAGCTCAGGACGTAGGCCTTGGTGGCGTAGTACACGGCCATGAGCGGCCCGGGGAGGAATGCGGCGGTGCTGGCGATGTTCAGCACGCGGCCCCGGCCCCGGGCGCGCATGCCGCCCAGGTACGCGTGGGTGAGTTCGGTCAGGGCGGTGATGTTCACCTGGATCATGTCGAGCTGCTTCTGGACGTCCAGTTCGCTGAATTCACCGTAGTCGGCGAAGCCCGCGTTGTTCACGAGGATGTCCACGTTCAGGTTCAGGGCCTGGGTGCGCTTCAGCAGGTCGTGGGCGGCGTGGGGCCGGGTGGGGTCCTGCGGGAGGACGTGGACCTGCACGCCGTGCCGGGCGCGGAGGGTGTCGGCCAGGGCGTTCAGCGGTCCCTCGCTGCGGGCGACGAGGATCAGGTGGCTGCCGCGCGCGGCGAGTGCCATGGCGATCTGTTCGCCGATGCCGCTGCTGGCGCCGGTGATCAGCGCGGTGCTGGGGGCAGGCCGGTTCTTGGGGGCGGGCTGGGTCATGGGGGCTCCTCTGGCGGCACGCTTAAGCAACCGCCGGTAAATAGAGATTAGTTACCGCTGGTTAGTTTGTCAACATGCCCGATCACATCAGTCAGAGCACTATCGATCACGCCATCGGATATAATTAACCCATGGTCACCCCGACGCGCGCCCGCAGCGACACCGCCAAACAGGAACGCCGCGCGCAGATCCTCACCGCCACCCGCACCCTCTGGCACACCCACCGCTACCCCGACCTCACCCTGAACGCCATCGCCGAACAGGTCCACCTCACCAAGGCCGCCCTCTTCGCGTATTTCCCCAGCAAGGAAGACCTGTTCCTCAGCCTGTACGAGGAGCTGCTGGACGAGTTCTTCCACGACCTCAACCGCCACCTCGACCTGGGCGGCACCCACACCCCCGCCACCCTCGCCCGCACCCTGGGCAGCCTCACCCTGGCGCACCCGGACCTCGCGCGGCTGATCCCGCTCCTGGCGGGCATCCTGGAACACAACATCAGCGCCGAACGCGCCCACGCCCACAAGACGCGCGTCGCGGCGCACCTGAACGCCACGGCGCCCCGGCTCCAGCGCGCGCTGCCTGGCCTGCGCGGCGACGCCCCCGCGCGCCTGCTGACCTACACCCAGGCGCTCATCGCGGGCCTGCAACCCATGAGCGACCCCTCGCCCGCCGTGCGCGAGGCCCTGCGCGACTCCCCGCTGGGCGCGCTGCACCTCAGCCTGGATACCGCCCTGCCCGACGCCCTGACCGCCCTGATCACCGGCCTGAGTGCCGAACAGGAGGCATGAAAAAGGGAGAGGCCCCACGCCTCCCCCTGCCCCTTCAGTTCATTTTTTGAAGTCGTGCGGGTGGCCCTTGTGCCAGTTCCAGGCGGTCTGCACGATGTCTTTCAGGTTCGTGAACTGCGGGTTGAAGCCCAGTTCCTCGCGGATGCGGGTGGCGTCGGCGACGAGGCGGGGGGGGTCCCCGGCGCGGCGCGGCGCGAGTTCGCGGTTCAGGGGCGTGCCGATCACGTCGTCCACGGTGTCCAGCACCTCCTTGACGCTGAAGCCGTGGCCCAGGCCCACGTTGAAGGTGCCCTCGGTGCGCTGCCCGGCCAGCAGCGCCTCGACGGCCAGGACGTGCGCGTCGGCGAGGTCCTGCACGTGCACGTAGTCGCGGATGCAGGTGCCGTCCGGGGTGGGGTAGTCGTCGCCGAAGATGAACATCTTCTCGCGCATGCCCAGGGCGGTCAGGGCGGCCAGTTCGATCAGGTGGCTCTTGCCGGCGTGCGCCTCGCCGATGTCGCCCTCGGGGGCGGCGCCGCACACGTTGAAGTACCGCAGGACCGTGTACGGCAGGCCGTGCGCCGTGTGGAAGGCGTGGATCATGTTCTCGGTCATGAGTTTCGTCTCGCCGTACACGCTCTCGGGCTGCATGGCGGCCGTCTCGGGGATGGGCACGAGGTCGGTGGTGCCGTACACGGCGGCCGTCGAGGAGAACACCAGCGGCACCTTGCGGGTCTCGGTGATGGCCTGCAGGAGGTTCAGGCTGCCGACCACGTTGTTGCGGTAGTAGCGGGCCGGGGCGCGCATGCTCTCGCCCACCTCGATCAGCGCGGCGAAGTGAATCACGGCGTCCGGCTGGTGGGCGTCCAGGGCGGCGCGGATGGCGTCGGCATCGAGCAGGTCGCCGCGCACCAGGGGAACCTCGGCGGGCAGGGCCTCGGCGTGCCCGCTGGACAGGTTGTCGAACACGACCGGCGTGTGTCCGGCGCGGATCAGCTGCCGGACCGTGTGAGAACCGATGTACCCTGCGCCGCCCACCACGAGAATCTTCATGCGGTTCAGGGTAGTACAGGACCGGCCCGGGGGGTGACCGGTCCGCCAGACCGGTCGGGGGTCAGGGAGCGGGGGGCGCGGTGGTGCCGCGCACGACGAGGCGGGTGGGCAGCGTGACGGGCGCGGCGGGCTGCCCGGCCAGCAGGTTCAGCATGGCCTGCCCGACCTGTTCGCCCTTGTCGGTGGTGGGTTGCCAGACGGTCGTGAGGTCCAGCGTCTCGCTGCCCGGCAGGTCGTCGAAGCCCACCACGCTGAGGTCCTGCGGCACGCGGCGGCCGAGCGCGGCGGCGGCGCGCAGCGCGCCCTGGGCGAGCACGTCGCTCATGCACAGCACCGCCGTGACCTGCGGGTGACGGGTCAGCAGGTCGCGGGTCAGCGCCTCGCCGCTGTCGGGGGTGTTGTGGGCCGCCTCGGTGGGGTACAGCGTCGCGTCCGGGTGGTGGGCGGCGGCGGCGCGGTAACCGCGCAGGCGCTGGTCGGTGGTGCGGTAGGTGGCCTGCGCCTCGCGCGCCGGGCTGACCGGGCCGCTGAAGCGCTGTTCCGAGAGTTCCAGGCACACGACGCCCAGCTGCCGGTGGCCCAGCGCGAGCAGGTGCGCGGCGGCGGCCTGCGCGCCGCCGGCGTCGTCGATGCCGACGTTCACGGCGCCTGCCTGGGGTTCCTGGTCGACCAGGACGGTGGGCAGGCCGCGTTCCAGCACGGCGCGCAGCAGGGCGCTGCCGTCGGCGGCGCAGTACACGATGAAGCCGTCCACGCTGGCGCTGCGGACCGGGCCGGTCGGGTCGGCGTGCGCGCCGGGCGCGTAGGGACTGGCGAGCAGCAGCACGTTCAGGTCGTGGTGCTGCACGGCGCGGGTGACGCTGCCCAGGAACAGCGCGGCGGCGGGGTCGGCGAAGGCGTAGTCCAGCGGCGCGTCGTACACGACGCCCAGCACGCCGGTGCGGCCGCGGCGCAGGCTGCGGGCGAGGGGGTCGGGGCCCTGGTAGCCCAGGTCGCGGGCGGCCTGCAGGACGCGCTGGCGCAGGTCCTCGCTGAGCTGGTCGGGGCGGTTGTAGGCGTTGCTGACGGTGGCGACGCTGACGCCCAGCGTGCGGGCCACGTCCCGCAGGGTGACGCGTCCACCGGCGCGGGGTGGGCCGGGGGCGGCGCTGGGCTTGGCGGGCGGCATACCGGAATGGTAGCGTATCCCCATCCACTCTGAAACGATTCAGAGTGTCTTTCAGCCGCTCCCTCCCCTGCCCCCCCACGAGGCCCCCATGACCGCCCCCATCCTCCCTGCCCAGCCTCCGGCCCCCGGCCACCCCGGCGAGGCCGCCCGCCGCGCCCTGAGCGTGATCTTCCTGATCAACGGCGCACTGTTCGCCACCTGGGCCGTGAACATCCCCGGCATCCGCGACGCCCTGAATCTCAGCGAGGCGCAGATCGGCGCGGCCCTGCTGGCCGTGGGCCTGGGCAGCCTGTGCAGCATGACCCTGACCGGCGCGTGGACCGCCCGCCACGGCAGCCACCGCGTCACCCGCACCGCCGCCGTCCTGTGCATGCTGACCCTGCTGCCCCCCTTCCTGGCGCCCGGCCTGCCGCTGCTGATCGCCGCGCTGACCGTGCTGGGCGCCGCGAACGGCAGCATGGACGTCGCCATGAACGCGCAGGGCGTCACGGTCGAGCAGCGCCTGGGCCGACCCATCATGAGCCGCCTGCACGCCTACTTCAGTCTGGGCGGCGTGCTCGGCGCGGCCCTGGGAACCCTGCTGGTGGGCCGCGTCCCCATGACCGCCCACGCCCTGACCGTCACGGTCGTCACGGCGGCCGCCGCGCTGATCGCCGGGCGCTTCCTGCTGCCCGACCTCCCCTCTGCCCCCATCCCCGCCGCCCCGCGCCGCGTCCCGATCAGCGCCGCGGCCGCGCTGCTGGGCGCCCTGTGCTTCCTGGGCATGCTGTCCGAGGGCGCCAACTACGACTGGGCGGCCCTGTACTTCCGGGACGTCCTCGGCTCGCCCGGCGGGCAGGCCGGACTGGGCTACGCGGCGTTCGTCACCACCATGACGCTGGGCCGCTGGTTCGGTGACCGCCTCCGCGCCCGCCTGGGCGACGAGACCATCGTGCGCGGCGGGGCGCTCGTCACGGCCGCCGGTCTGGGCCTCGCCCTGCTGACCCGCGACCCGCTGCCCGCCGCCGCCGGGTTCGCGCTCTCGGGCCTGGGCCTCAGCAACGTCGTGCCGGTCATGTACGGCGCCGCCGGGCACGCCCTGGGGGGGCGCGGCATCGCGCAGGTCGCCAGCATCGGGTACGGCGGGTTCCTGCTCGGGCCGCCCGCCATCGGGTTCATTGCCGCGCAGGTGGGCCTGCCCGCCGCGCTGGGCCTCGCGCTGGCCGGCGCCCTGCTGATCACCCTGCTGGGCGGCCGGGCCTTCGCGCTGATCCGCCGCTGACCCCCGCTCAGGCCGGGCCGACGTAGCGGGCGCGCGGGCGGATGAACTGCCCCCCGGCGCGGGTTTCCAGGGCGTGGGCCAGCCAGCCCGTCACGCGGGCCAGCGCGAACAGCGTGACGGCGTCCCCGGCGGGGCGGCCCAGCACGAGGGTCAGCGCGGCCAGCGCCAGGTCCACGTTGAGGTGCTCGGCGGTGTCCCCGGCGTGGGCGCGGATCACGGCGTCGGTGGCCCGCGTGACGGGGTGATCCGGGTACTGCCCGCTCAGGGCGTTCAGCAGCGCGCGGGCGCGTGGGTCGCCGTGCGGGTAGAGGGCGTGCCCGAAGCCCGGTGCGTGCCCGGCGCGGCGGGTGGCGTCCCGCAGGGCCGCGCGGGCGTCGCCGCTCAGGGCGGCCCTCAGGAGATCGTGGGCGTGCAGTGCGCCCAGGCCGTGCCGGGGGCCCTGGAGGGCGCTCAGCGCGGCCAGCGTGCAGTGCGCGAGGCTGGCGCCGCCGCTGGCCGTGACGCGCGCGGTGAAGGCGCTGACGTTCAGTTCGTGGTCGGCGAGCAGGATCAGGGCGCGGCGCAGCAGGTCCGCGCCGTCCGGGCGGCCCCAGGTGCGGGCCAGCCGGGCGTGCAGCGGCAGGTCCGGCGCGGGGGGCAGGCGGGCATGGCGTTCGGCGGTGGCGTGCAGCAGCGTCAGGATGCGCGCGGCCTGCCGGGGCCCACTCTCGGGGCGGGTGTCGAGCGCGTCCGGGTCGTGCGCGCCCGCGTACGTCAGCGCGTACCCCAGCGCTTCCAGGGGCGTGTCGGCGCGCGGGTGGCGGCTGAGGTTCAGCCGGGCGCGCAGCGGCAGCGTGGGCCGGGTGCGGGGGTCGCCGGTCCACAGCAGCGCGGCGACCGCCTCGACGGTGGCGGTGTCGGCGAGGCCCAGCGCGTCCACGCCCCGGTAGGCCAGCGTGCCGTCCTCGATGCGGGTCAGGGCGCTGTCGAGGATGGGTGTCACGCCCCCGCCTCCCCCGGCGCGGAGTCCGTCGAGGCTGCCCTGCACGGCCGCCTGCACGCCGGCCTGCGGGTCGCGGCGGGTCGCCTGCCGCCCGGCGAGGGCCTGCACGTCGCCCGCGTCGTAGCGGCGCTGCCGGGTGCCGGACGGGCCGGGAACGCTGCGGATCAGGCCGCGGGAGACGTAGGCGTACAGCGTGGCGGGTTTCACGCCCAGCTGCTCGCAGGCCTGCGCCGTGGTGAGGGAGGCGGTCATGCCATCCAGCCTAACATTGATTCCAGAATCAAGATTGACGACATTGATGGTGCAGGACTAGCGTGCAGCCATGACCCACGACTCCCCCGCCGTGCGTGACGTGCCGACGCCCGACCTCTTCCCCGCCGCGTTCCCGGCAACTGCGTTCCCGCAGGTGATCTGGCAGGAGGGCACGCCCCCCACCTCGCTGCCCGCGCAGGCCTGGACGACCGAGACCACCCACCGCGACGGACAGCAGGGCGGCCTGCCCCTGACCACCGCAGATGGCCTGCGGATCTACGACCTGATGGGCCGCTTCACGGGCGGCAGCGGCGCACTGCGGCAGGCGGAGTTCTTCGTGTACCGCCCCGCCGACCGCGCCATGCTGGAGGGTGCACTGGAGCGCTGGCGCGGCGGGCACCCGGTCGAGCCGACCACCTGGATCCGCGCCACGCGCCGCGACGCCGAGCTGGTCGCCGGGCTGGGCGTGCGCGAGACCGGCATGCTCGCCAGCGCCAGCGATTACCACACCTTCCACAAGTTCACGCCGGGCGGCCGCGCCCAGGCGGCCCGCACGTACCTGGACGCCGTGCAGGCCGTCCTGGACGCGGGCCTGCGCCCGAGGCTGCACCTGGAGGACGCCACCCGCGCGCCCCGCGAATTCATCCTCCCCTTCGTGGAGGCCGTGCAGACCCTCGCCGCCTCCTTCCCCGCCTCGCAGGCGCCTAAGTTCCGGGTGTGCGACACGATGGGCGTCGGCCTCCCGCTGGAGGGGGCGGCGTGGCCGCGCAGCGTTCCGCGCATGATCCGCGAACTGCGCGCCGCCGGGCTGAGCGCCGAGTCCCTGGAGTTCCACCCGCACAACGACACGCACCTCGTCGTGGCGAACAGCCTCGCGGCGGTCCTGGCCGGGTGTGCGGCGATCAACGGCACCCTGCTGGGCAAGGGGGAACGCACCGGGAACGCCCCGCTGGAGGGCGTGCTGCTGCACCTGAGCGGCCTGGGCCTGACCGGCGACGCGGACTTCACGGTGCTGAACGACCTGAACGACCTGTACGAGGAGCTGGGGCAGGGCGTGCCTGCCAAGTACCCGCTGTTCGGACGGGACGCCCACCGCACCCGCGCCGGCATCCACGCGGACGGCCTGAACAAGTTCTGGCCGATGTACGCGCCGTTCAACGTGCCCGCCCTGCTGGGCCGCCCGCTCGACCTGTCCCTGACGAAGGACAGCGGCGTGGCGGGCCTGATCTTCCTGATCCGCCAGCACACCGGCACCGAACTGGGCAAGGACCACGCGGGCCTGCGCGCCCTGCACGGGTCCCTGACCGCCGAGTTCGACGCGGGCCGTCAGACGGCCGTCGAGTGGGAGGAACTTGCTGAACGAGCCCTCAAGCTCATCCCGGTGGGCACGGTGGTACGCTCCGGGTCATGAACACAGACGAATACCGCGTGAAGGCGGGCGGCAGCGTCCACCTGATCGACTGGCGCACCGACGACGACGGTGGCCTCAGCAAGGACGAGGGCCGCACCCTCACCGACGAACTGCTGACCGGGCTGGCCGACTGGCAGGAGCGACTGAACGCCGAGGCGAAGCAGTCCCTCCTGATCGTCCTGCAGGCCCGCGACGCCGGAGGCAAGGACGGCACCGTCAAGCACGTCATGGGGGCCTTCAACCCGAACGGCGTGCAGGTCGCCAACTTCAAGGTCCCGACCGAGGAGGAACGCGCGCACGATTTCCTGTGGCGCGTGCATCAGCGTGCGCCCCGCGCGGGGATGATCGGCGTGTTCAACCGCAGCCACTACGAGGACGTGCTGGTCACCCGCGTTCACGGCCTGATCGACGACGCGACCGCCAACAGCCGCCTGTCGCACATCCGTCATTTCGAGAGCCTGCTGCACAGCGGCGGCACCCGCATCCTGAAGTTCTACCTGCATGTCAGCCGCGACGAGCAGAAACAGCGCCTGCAGGAACGCCTGGACGATCCCACCAAGCACTGGAAATTCAACCCCGCCGACCTGACCGAACGGGCCAAGTGGGACGAGTACACCCGCGCCTACGAGGACGCCCTGACCACCAGCACCGACGCCGCGCCCTGGTACGTCATCCCGGCCGACCGCAAGTGGTTCCGGAACCTGCTGATCAGCCAGATCGTTCTCGACACCCTCAAGGACATGCACCCGCGCTTCCCGAAGATCACCTTCGACCCCCAGGAAATCGATATCCAGTAGCAGGACAGTCCGTGTCCGGCTCTGGTCCCCACTCTGGCCACTACCGGGACAGGACAGGAGGAGGTCACCCCCCGAGCGGCGGTGACCTCCTCTTCTGCTGTCTCTTCTGCTGTGTCGTGCCTGCCGATTGGCACGTTCGGTTGGCGGTGCCCCGGGGTGGGCACAGCAAAACGCCCCCACCGGTGAGGGTGGGGGCGGATGTGGAGCGGGAGACGAGATTCGAACTCGCGACATCTACCTTGGCAAGGTAGTGCTCTACCAGCTGAGCTACTCCCGCGTGACGCTGCCCGTGGGCAGCGGTGCGTGTATAAGAAA
>NZ_BAAADB010000017.1 GCF_039522025.1 Deinococcus depolymerans
CTGGGCGTGCGAGGCATAGTCACTTCGCATCAAGGCCCATGAGACCGGGGAATTTCAAGCCCCTGCCTCCTGGGCCTTCGTGCTGGTCGCTGTTCTCTCGCCCGTGGAAACTCTTGCTCGGATTGAACGGTCTTTGCAGCCCATTCAATCGGAGTCCGTATCACACCCCATTCAATCCGGGGCCGTATCCGTATGGAACGGCCCCGGTCCCCCCGCGGACACCCCACGGCGGCAGAACGCCGGGAAAGCCCGTGAAGGCTTCCCCGGCGCGACGGCTGGCAGATCAGCGTGAAACGAAGTTGATCAGCAGCGCCAGCAGCATGAAAAAGCCGCCCAGCGCACTGGTGATCCGCACCAGACCACCCTCGACCCCACGCCCGCCCAGCAGCGAACCGCCGGACGCCATGCTGGCCGACAGACCCGCCTGCTTGGGCACCTGCAGAAGAACGAAGAACACCAGCGCCACGCACACCAGCGCGAACAGAACAAGGAACAGGTTCAGAATCATGATTGACCTCGGAAGTCGGCGATCCCGGCGCGCATGATCATGCACGTGCGCCGGCCACCGGTCTGAACGCAGTGTATCAGGCGCGCCCCGCCCCTCCCCCACCCACCCCGCCCGCAGCGGAAATCAGCGGCGTTTCAACTTCCGGTAACCTCGCCGCACCCCATGATCGGGCCGCACCCCGTCAGCGATCAGGTGCAACCACTGACTCAGGTAATACCCCAGCCCGAATGGCGCGAGCACCTCGGCACTCAGCTGCGGCACGGGCGGCAGGGTCAGGTCCGGCATCACGAACCGCAGCAGTCCGGCCACGAGCGCGATCATCACCGCCAGATACGCCAGCCGCGTGAGCGGCCCCAGCACCCAGGTGTGGGACAGGCCCCGGTGACTGAACATCATCCCGTACGGCACCCACAGGAACCCCAGCAGCCCCCAGTGCCGCTTGCTGTCCACCCGCCCCTCGGCCAGATCCAGGTCCGGCGAGAGCAGGAACGTCCCGGCCGCGAAGGCCAGCGTGAAATTCAGGCCCTGGGTGGAGCTCACGCTCAGCAGGCCCCGCCGGGTGGCAACCAGCGCCCCCGCCGCCAGCACGCTGTACGCCGCGATATTGATGAGGTTATGAACACGTCCGCTTGGCACGCGCGTCATTGTGCCACCGCGGAGCGTCCACGCGGACACCTGATGCGGACTCCGATTGAATGGGCTGCAAAGCCCGCTGGGTCCGAGCGAAGCGAGTGGGAGCAAAGCGGGTTCCGGACGTGGAGGCGGCAATCCGGTGAAGTTCCGGATTGTTGGCGAAACAAACGGCAGTCCGTATGATACGGACTCCGCTTGAGTGGCTTGCACCGCCGCCGGGTCCGAGCGGAGGCGACTCGCCGAGCGGCCCCGCAGCGGAAGGGCCCAGAGGGGTGCCGGGCGTGGCGCTGGCCCCCCCGGTGCAGGGGCGGGTGGAGGGCGAGACAGACGGCCCCGTCCGTGTGATCACGCGCCCCCCCCCCGGGCGGGGGGTGGACCGGGTTCATACGGCGTCAGGTCCGGTGCGGCATGCTGTGGGAACCATGCACCGAACCCCCATCCGCCTCGCGTGGCTGCTGTCGGCAACCCTGTTCCTGGGTGCCTGCGACGTCAACGGTCCGCCCAGCCCGCCCCCGGTGACCACGCCGGAACCCACGCCCGGCCCCGCCACGCTGACAGCGCAGAGCCTCGACCTGGGCCAGCGGACCACCCTGCCCCTGGACGTGCCGTTCGCGGGCCGCTGGACGGTCGTGGACTACCCGGACTGGCTGCGCCTCTCCACGCAGGGTGGACAGGGCAACGTGCGCCTGACCGTCACGGCCGACCGCGCCGCGCACACCGGTCTTGCCGCGGACCAGCCCACCCTGAACGGCAAGCTCACGCTCGACTGGTCCTCTGGCAGCGGCAGCGCGGCGCAGAGCGGGCGGGTCACGTGGACCGTCACGGCCGGGCAGTTCAGCCTGAGTGGCCGCCTCGCCTCCCCCGCCGCGCAGGGCCAGGGCGTGCAGGGCCTGCACGCGCAGGGCCAGGATGCTGGCGCGCCCACCCGCCCCACCGCCGCCGGGGTGATCGTGAAGTACCGCGCCCCCCTGACCGCCCAGAGCGCTCCCGCCCTCACGGGTCACGCGCCCACCCTGGCCGCGCAGCAGGCCGCCACCACCCTGACCCGCGCCGGCCTGAGCGTCCAGGGCACCCGGCCCCTCACGGAGCGCAGCGCCGCGCTGCGCGTGCGGGACGTCCCGGCTGCCCTGAATGCCCTGCGGGCCGACCCTGCCGTCGAGTACGCCATTCCCGACGTGATCCTGCGCACCCAGGCGACCGCCGCGCCGGTCACGCCCACCGACCAGTTCGCCGGACTCCAGTGGGCCTACCCCCTGACCGGCTACGGCGCCGCGTGGCGCGACATGGACGCCGGCACGTACACCCGGCCGGTCACGGTGGCCGTCATCGATACCGGCGTCCGCTTCGACCACCCGGACCTGCAGGGTCAGCTGTGGCGGACCGGCGAGGGCGCCCTGGACCTCATCACCGACACCGGCAACGGCGACGGTGACGGCCCGGACGCCGACCCCACCGACCCACTCGTCACCGGCCGCACCACCGGCAGTCACGGCACGCACGTGACCGGCATCATCGTCGCCCGCTGGGGACAGAACGCCGCCTCCTGCGCGGGCTGCAGCCTGACCGGCGTGGTCGGCGCGACCCGCAATGCGAACGTCAAGGTGCTGCCGGTGCGCGTCATCGATGCCAGCGGCAACGCCACCGAGTCCGACGTCGCCACGGCCGTCCGCTACGCCGCGGGCCTGCCCGTCACCGTGAACGGGGTCACGACCCGCACGCCGCACCCGGCGCAGGTCATCAACCTCAGCCTCGGCGGCGAGATCAGCGCCGCCAACGCGCAGGCCATGTGCGAGGCCGTCACCGACGCCCGCACCGCCGGCGCGCTCGTGATCGCCGCCGCCGGCAACGGCTACGGCACCACCCCCTACTACCCCGCCGCCTGCCCGGACGCCGTCGCGGTCGGCAGTGTCAGCCTGTCCGGCGGCAGTGCCCCCATCCACTCGATCTTCAGCAACGCCTACCCGCAGGTGCAGCTTGCCGCGCCCGGCGGCAGCGACCCCACCGCCAGCACCAGCTTCAACGGCGCGACCCTCAACGGCCAGCCCTTCCCGGACGTGATCCTCTCCACGAGCTGGGACTACGTCAAGGACGAACCCAACTACGAGGCCGAGGTCGGCACCAGTCAGGCCAGCCCGCAGGTCGCCGCGCTGGCCGCCCTGCTGCTCGCCAAGGGTGTCACCAGTGACGCCGCAGGCACCCTGGCCCGCCTGAACGCCACGGCCACCGACCTCGGCGCGGCCGGCCGGGATGACCAGTTCGGGTACGGCCTGATCAATGCCGCCGCCGCCCTGAACGCCCCCGCCGTCAGCAACCGCAGCGGCCTGCGCCTCCAGGACAGCCGCGGCCACACCTTCCAGCCGGCGCTGGACGCCCTGGGCCGCTTCCAGGCGTGGCTGGGGGACGGCACCTACCGCGCCGTGGCCGGCGAGGACCTCAACGGGAACGGCATCTACGGCGAGACCGGCGAACGGCGCGCCGAGCGCAGCGCCACCCTGTCCGCAGAGCAGCCCAGCGTGGACCTGGGGGACATGCAGCCCCGCTGATGGTTGATGGTTGATGGTTGATGGGCGGCCCCACCTGTGCGGGGCCGCCCATCCGGCACGACGGCGCTCCGGCTCATACGGACTGCCGTTTGTTTCGTTGACAGATCGGAACTTCACCGGATTGCCAGCTCCACGTCCGGAACCCGTTTCTCTCCTCCTCGCATCCGCTCGGATTGAACGGCTTTGTAAGCCATTCAATCGGAGTCCGTATCAGCCGTTCACGTCGATGACGGTGCGGCCCCGGATCTGCCCGGCCAGGATCTGCCCGGCCAGGGCCGGCACGTCACCCAGGGCGCGTTCCTGCGTGACCGCCTCCAGTTTCACGGCCCCCAGGTCGCGGGCCAGGCGTGCCCAGGCGGCCTCGCGCCGCGGGGCGGGGCAGGTGACGCTGTCGATGCCCAGCAGGTTCACGCCCCGCAGGATCAGCGGGAACACGCTGGCGTTCAGGTCACTGCCGCCCGCCAGTCCGCACACGGCCAGCGACCCGTGCGTGCGGGTCGAGGCGTACGCGCCGGCCAGGGTCGCGCCGCCCACGCTGTCCACCACGCCCGCCCAGCGTTCCTTCTCCAGCGGGCGCTTCAGGGCCGGGAGTTCGTCGCGGCCGATCACGCGGCTGGCCCCCAGGCCCAGCAGGTACGCTTCCTCCTGCGCGCGGCCGGTGCTGGCGACCACGGTGTGCCCGGCGGCGGCCAGCAGGGCCACGGCGGTGCTGCCCACTCCACCCGCCGCGCCGGTCACCAGGACCTCGCCGTCGCCGGGGGTCACGCCGTGCTCCTCGAGGGCCATGACGGCCAGCATGGCCGTGAACCCGGCCGTGCCGACGCTCATGGCCCAGCGGGCGTCCGTGCCCGGAGGCTGCGCGACCAGCCACCCGGCGTTCGCGCGGGCCAGGGTGGCGTACCCGCCGTCCTGCCGCTCGCCGATGCCCCAGCCGGTCAGGATCACCGGCTGTCCGGGCTGCCAGCGGCCCGTGCGGTCCTCCAGGACCGTGCCTGCGAGGTCGATACCGGGCGTCATGGGGTACGAGCGCAGCACGCCGGGCCGCCCGGAGACAGCCAGTCCGTCCTTGTAGTTCAGGCTGGAGTGCGTGACCTGCACGGTCACGTCCCCGTCCGGCAGGGCACTGAGCGGCAGGGTCTGCAGGGAAGCGTGAATGCCAGTGTCGGTCTTCTCGACGCGCAGGGCGCGGTACGTGCCGGGCAGGGTGGGGGTCGCGGGACTGGTCATGGGAGAACCTCCGGAGTGACGGGAAGCGGGGGCGGGGGCCCGGGTGGCCGCGCGGACGGGTTGAAGGTGCGCCTCAGGGTAGCGTTCCCGGACGGCCCGCGGGCCGTTACTGCCCGGCGGACACCGCGGCCGGCCCCGGCCGGGAGCGGGCGGGGGGCGGCCGGGTGTGTTACACTCCGCTCTGCTATGGAGCCTCCCAGTTCTGGCTCTTCCGAAACGCCCGGTGAATTCCGCCTCAGGGCGGCTTTTTGCTGTGACGACACCACCACCGGACACCGACGCACCACCCCAGGCGGGCGTGGGCGGGCAGCACGTGCCTCGCGGATGACCGGGACGCGAAACTTGGAGCGCGTCCATTCATGAATGACCTTCTCGGTATTCTCGCCCTGTTCTTCCTTGTCCTGATGAACGGCTTCTTCGTCGCGGCCGAGTTCGCACTCGTCAGCGTGCGCCGCACCCGCATCGACCAGCTGGCCGAGGAGGGCAACGCCGCCGCGAAAGCCACGCAGCGCGCCCTGCAGAACCTCGACCTGTACATCGCCGCGACGCAGCTGGGCATCACCATGGCCAGCCTCGCCATCGGCTTCGTGGCCGAGCCCGCCATCGAGCACCTGATCCACCCGCTGTTCCCGGAAGGGCAGTTCACGAAGACGCAGATCACGGCCATCTCGTTCGGCGTGGCGTTCGCGATCAGCACCATCCTGCACATCGTGTTCGGGGAACTCGCCCCGAAAAGCTGGGCCTTGCAGCGCAGCGAGCAGGTCAGCCTGGTGGTCATCCGGCCGCTGCTGGTCTTCACGGCCGTGTTCCGCTACGCCATCAAGGGCCTGAACGCCCTCGGGAACGGCGTGGTGCGCCTGTTCGGGCTGCGCGGCGTGGCCGGGCACCACACCGCGTACTCCGAAGAGGAAATCCGCATGATCGTCAGCGCCTCCAGTCAGGAAGGCGTGCTGGAAGACAGCGAGAAGGAACTCGTGTACAACGTGTTCGACCTGTCCGACACCACCACCCGCGAGGTCATGACACCCCGCGTGGACATGATCGTGGTCGACGGGGCCTCGCCGCTGCGCCGCCTGCTGGAAGTGAACACCGAACACGGGTACTCGCGCGTGCCGGTCTTCCAGGACAACGCCGACAACATCGTGGGCATCGCGCATACCGGCGACATGCTCCGGCACCTGGACGAACTGGACCACACGGTCATCGCGGACATCATGCGCCCCGTGTACTTCGTGCCCGAGGGCATGAAGATCAAGGACCTGCTCGCCAAGATGCGCGACAAGAAGAGCCACATGAGCATCGTCGTGGACGAGTTCGGCGGCACCACCGGCCTCGTCACGCTCGAAGACGCCCTCGAGGAGATCGTCGGCGAGATCTACGACGAGACCGACGAGGACGAACTGCCCATGATCGAGGTGCTCGGCGAGGGCGTGTACCTCATGGACGCCAGCCTGACCGTCGGTGAGGTCGAGGAACACCTGGGCAGCAACCTCGAGGACGGCGAGGGAGAATTCGACACCCTCAGCGGCTTCATGACCAGCCATTTCGGCGACATCCCGGAAACCGGGCAGAGTTTCGTGCACGAAGGCTGGGCGTTCACCGTCGAGAACGCCGACCAGCGCCGCGTCACCCGCGTGCGCGTGGAACGCGCCCCCCACCACGACCCCCTGGACCCCGAGGAAGACCCCCATGAATGACCCCCACCAGATGCCCAGCGCCAGCAACGCCCTGAACCTCACGCCCGACCCGCAGCTGCTGGAGGGAGCGAAGGCCGCCTTCAAGCAGGCGTACGCGCCGTACAGCCGTTTCCACGTGGGCGCGGCCCTGCGCACCACCGACGGGCAGGTGTACTTCGGCGCGAACGTCGAGAACGCCAGCTACGGCCTGGGCCGCTGCGCCGAGCAGAGCGCCGTGCAGGCCATGGCCACCGCCGGGAAACGCGACTTCACGGACATCGTCGTGTACTCGGAAGCCACGCCGCCCGCCAGTCCCTGCGGCGCGTGCCGTCAGGTGCTGTACGAGTTCGCGCCGGACGCCCGCGTCGTGTGCGTCAACCAGCACGGTGACATCATCAGCGGGTACGTCCGGGACTTCCTGCCGCACGGCTTCCGCCTCGAGCAGCGTGACGACGGACACGCGGTCAGCACCGAGTAATACGGACTCCGATTGAATGGGCTGCAAAGCCTGTTCAATCCGAGCGGATGCGACTCGTAGAGCTGCGCCGCAGAGCAGGAGAGAAACGGGTTCCGGACGTGGAGTTCACAGATCGGTGGTGTTCCGATCTGTGAACGAAACCAACGGCAGTCCGTATAACCCGCACCGGGCGGGCCACCTGACCCACCCCCTGAACCGGGCCCCGCCGCACCCTGCGGTCGGGGCCCGGTTCCCGTCTGGCTGAGCGGGGCGCGGACGGCCATCCGCTTGAGTCGCGGCGGGGACCGCCCTACACTCCAGGGGTCCAGTTCAGTGATGCGTTCAGGTGCAGAATTCGGCGGTTCCGGCAGACCGGAACGTTCACATGCAGGGACCTGCCCTGCCGGGGTGACCCATGAGAAGGATCGTTGTGACATTGATGCTCGGCGCCGCCCTGACCGGCACGCCCGCGGCGGGAGGAACCGCCCTGACCGGCGTGGGCGTGGTCACGCCCATGGCCGACGCTTTCTGGACCAGCTGGCGGCTGATCGCCAGTGACCGGTCCTGGTGGGACGGGCACATGTTCTGCCGCTGGCAGCGGGAGTACGTGCAGTTCAGTCCACAGTCCGGCGAGTACGTGGTGCGGCAGACGCAGACGACCGTCACGGGCGGCTACCCCTGCCCGGCTCCCTGATCCACACGCCGGGAGCGGCTGCGCCGCGTGGGAGTACGACGGGTTGCGGGCTGTCAGCGGGACGGGCGGAATCCGCATGACCCCTCCCCCGCCCTGACGACGGGGAGAACACGCCGCAGGGGGAGATCCCGGTGGTCCGGTTCTCCCCCTGCTGGGCGGTCATGGCGCAGCCGCTGCGGCTGCCGTGGGTGGTCAGGCGTTCAGTCGTGCGCTCCGGCGAGTTCCTTGCCGAACTGCTGCGCCTCGGTGCTGCCGGCCAGGGCGGTCGTGCTGCTCTGCCCGCCGCCGGCGGCCTGGGCGACCAGGTCGAAGTAGCCGGTGCCGACCTCGCGCTGGTGCTTGACGGCGGTGAAGCCGCGTTCCTGGGCGGCGAACTCGCGTTCCTGGAGTTCCACGAAGGCGGTCATCTGGTTGCGGGCGTAGCCGTAGGCGAGGTCGAACATGCTCATGTTCAGGCTGTGGAAGCCGGCCAGGGTGATGAACTGGAACTTGTAGCCCATCTTGCCCAGTTCGACCTGGTACTTGGCGATGGTCTCGTCGTCGAGGTTCTTCTTCCAGTTGAAGCTGGGGCTGCAGTTGTAGGCCAGCAGCTTGCCGGGGAACTTCTCGTGGACGGCCTCGGCGAACCGGCGGGCGTCGTCGAGGTTGGGCACGCTGGTCTCGCACCAGATCACGTCGGCGTAGGGGGCGTAGGCCAGGGCGCGGCTGATGGCCTGCTCAATGCCGGGCTTGACGTAGTAGAAGCCCTCGGGAGTGCGTTCGCCGGTGCAGAAGGGGCGGTCGTTCTCGTCGATGTCGCTGGTGAGCAGGTTGGCGGCGTCGGCGTCGGTGCGGGCGATCAGGACGGTGGGGACGCCGCTGACGTCGGCGGCGAGGCGCGCGGCGTTCAGGGTGCGGATGAACTGGCTGGTGGGCACGAGGACCTTGCCGCCCAGGTGACCGCATTTCTTCTCGCTGGCCAGCTGGTCTTCGAAGTGCACGCCGGCCGCGCCCGCCTCGATCATGGCCTTCATGAGTTCGAAGGCGTTCAGGGGGCCGCCGAATCCGGCCTCGGCGTCGGCGACGATGGGCGCGAAGTAATCCACGTCGTTCCTGCCTTCGCTGTGCTGGATCTGGTCGGCCCGGCGCAGGGTGTTGTTGATGCGCTTGACGACGTCCGGCACGCTGGAGGCGGGGTACAGGCTCTGGTCGGGGTACATCTGCCCGGCGTTGTTGGCGTCGCCGGCGACCTGCCAGCCGCTAAGGTAGATGGCTTTCAGGCCGGCCTTGACCTGCTGCATGGCCTGGTTGCCGGTCAGGGCGCCGAGGGCGTTCACGAAGGGTTCTTCCTTCATCAGGCGCCAGAGTTTCTGCGCGCCGTGGCGGGCCAGGGTGTACTCGATGGGGAGGCTGCCGCGCAGTTTCACGACCTCGTCGGCCCCGTAGTTGCGCTTGATGCCCTGCCAGCGTTCCTCGGTCTGCCAGGTCTTCTCCAGGATCTCGGCGGGCGTGCGGGGGTTGGTGGTCATGGTGGTCCTCCTGGGGGTGTGCGGGGGGAGCCGTCCGGTGAGGGGCGGGGTCCGTCTGGGGTGCGGTGCGGGCGTGGCCCGCGTGGTGGCGTAGGGGCATTGTGCGCCGTGCGTCGGGCCGCGGGAGGTGGTGTACCCGGACACCCGCCAGGTACACCACCCCGACAGGTACACCACCCCGCAGTGCAACCATGGTGCCCGGCCGTCACGCGCACAGGCCGGGCA
This sequence comes from Deinococcus depolymerans, assembly GCF_039522025.1. NCBI lineage: Bacteria > Thermotogati > Deinococcota > Deinococci > Deinococcales > Deinococcaceae > Deinococcus > Deinococcus depolymerans. Next base: position 9,472 of record NZ_BAAADB010000017.1, read on the forward strand.
CCGCAGGAACACTGGTCATGCAAACCGGGCGGGGAAACCTGGGCACAGAGGCCAGCTCACACGGACGGGGCCGTCTGTCTCGCCCTCCACCCGCCCCTGTACCGGGGGGGCCAGCGCCACGCCCGGCACCCCTCTGGGCCCTTCCGCTGCGGGGCCGCTCGGCGAGTCGCCTCCGCTCGGACCCGGCGGCGGTGCAAGCCACTCAATCGGAGTCCGTATCATACGGATTCCGTTTGTTTCGTTCACAGATCGGAACATCACCGGATTGCCAGCTCCACGTCCGGAACCCGGTTTTCTCCCACTCGCTTCGCTCGAATTGAACGGCTTTGTAAGCCATTCAATCGGAGTCCGTATCAGCCCTGCAGCCAGGCGGTCAGCGCCTGCTCGAACCGCCCGTGCGCCTCGTGGCTGTACAGGATGCCGTGGAACCCGGCCGCGTTCGCCGCGTCGATGTTCTCCTGAACGTCATCCACGAACGCCACCTGCGCGGCGGGCACGCCCATGGCCGCCTCCAGCGCCGCGAAGGCCTCCGGCGAGGGTTTCTTGTGACCCAACTCGTTGCTGAACACCGGCCTGTGAAACCGCCCGAAACGGGGATCGCGGCGCAGGTGATCACTCACGACCGGGTAATTGTTGCTCAGCAGACCCACGCGCACCCCGGCGGGCAGCGCGGCCAGCGTGTCGAACATGGGGCCGTTGTCCACGATGCTACCCAGGTACAGCGACTCGAACTCCCCGTACGGCATGGGAATCCCGGCCTCCTCCTGCAGCACCGTCCAGAACTGCGGGAGGCTCCAGGCGCCGACCTCCAGCTGCCGCACGTGCCGGAAGTAACTCTCGCGGACCCGTTCGACCGGCACGCCGCTGCGGTCCGCGACATTCTGGGTGCTGCGGCCATCGAAGGTCCCGATGGTGAACACGCCGCCCCAATCGAAGGCGACGTGACGAAGCGGGAGGCTGGACGGAGCTTGATCCTTCATGCCTGGGATTGTCGCGCACCGAACAGGCCCGGCGCGCGCCTCTGTTCATACGGACTCCCTATCATACGGACTGCCGTTTGTTTCGTTCACAGATCGGAACACCACCGATCTGTCAACTCCACGTCCGGAACCCGCCCAGCTCCTTCTCTGCGGAGCAGCTCTCCGAGTCGCATCCGCTCGGATTGAACGGCTTTATAAGCCATTCAATCGGAGTCCGTATGAACGCACCAGACAGCCGTCCGTCCCGGACGGATCCCGCCCCCCGCGGAGCCCCTTCAGGCAGCTGCTCTGCGTTACGCGGCAGGTGGGCGCGGACCGTCGGCCGGCGCACTGGCCGGACCGTCGATCAGCAGGCCGCGCCGCACCCAGGCGTTCAGGTTCAGGGCGTGCGACGCCTGCCACGCGCGGGTCCAGTCGGCGTCCGCACCGAGTTTCTGGCCCCGGCCGTGCCGCAGCACGTATCCCCGGTGCAGGGCCAGCAGTTCGGCCGGACTGGCATCCGGGTGGCGGTGCTGGTCGATCTCCTCACTCAGCGACGGGGAGGACAGTGCCGGGGCGCCGGTCGTCAGAACGCACGCGACGCCGCTGGCCCGGTCTCGCAGCCAGGTCATGAGCTGCAGGTACGCGCGGCCCGTCCGGGCGGATTCCGGCGTCTCACTCCAGCGCAGCGCGGCGGTCGTGTCGGGCTCCAGGGTGTAGGCGCGCAGGTGCCGGACCTCGCTGATCACGGGCAGGTAGAACGTGCCGTGAAACTCGGCGTCCAGTGCCAGCATGGCGGCGTGCAGCGCGCCCAGGCTGCGCGACTGTTCGGGCGTGCCGCCCCAGGCGCGTTCCTCCAGCCGCTCGAAGGTCAGGTGCTCGTGCACCGGCGGGCCCGGGACCGCGCGGCCCTCCAGACGGGCGCGGCTGATCTCGGGCAGCAGGCCCACGGCGCGGTCCTCCCCGACCAGGAGTTGAAGTTCCTCGTCGGTCAGGGCAGCCAGGTTCAGACAGCGGGGCACGCGCAGCAGGATACTGTGCGCCGGTCACGTTGTCAGCGGGACGGGGGGCCACCTCCCCCACCGGCTCCCTATAGTGGGCGGATGACCGCTCAGAACACCGCCAGTCCCGACTACACCCGCGACCTCCGGCAGGTCGCCCGCACGCTGCTGGAGCATCCGGGCCCCATCGTGGTCGTGTCGCACGAGAACCCGGACGGCGACGCGCTCGGCAGCGTGCTGGGCCTCACGCGGGCCCTGCGCGCCCTGGGCCGCCACGTGACCGCCCCGATGACCGTCCCCCGCTACCTGTCGTTCCTGCCGCAACCGGGCGAACTGAGCGCCCCGCTGGACGTCCTGCCGGACGGCGCCCTGATCGCCGTGCTGGACGTGGACAACAACGACCCGTCCCGCGTGGCGGGCGTGACGCTGGACGGGTTCACGGGTCCGGTCGTGAACGTGGATCACCACGGCACGAACGCCCGGCGCGCCACGGCGCTGCTGGTGGACCCCTCCCGGCCCGCGACGGCCCTGATGATCGCGGACCTGCTCGACGAACTGGGGGTCACGTGGACCGAGCCGCTCGCCACGCCACTGATGCTGGGCCTGAACACCGACACCGGCAGCTTCCGGTTCGACAGCGTCACGCCCGGCACCTTCGAGTGCGCCGCGCGCCTGCGCGCCCACGGCGCCCGCCTGGGCTGGCTGAACGACAACCTGGGCCAGAACCCTCCCACCTACTACCACCTGCTACGCGAGGTGCTGGGCACCCTGGAGTTCCGGCACGGGGGGCGGGTCGTGCTGGCCCGCGTGGACCAGGCGATGCTGGACCGCGCCGGGGCCGCCTGGGAGGACGTGGAATCCTACGTGGGCCTGCTGCGCAGCGCCGAGGGCACGCAGCTGGCCGTGATGGTCAAGGACCACGGCGACCGCGTGAAGCTCTCCATGCGGTCACGCGCGGGCTTCAGCGCGCAGAACGTCGCGGTCGCGCTGGGCGGCGGCGGACACGTCCCGGCAGCCGGAGCGAGCGTCGCCGCGCCCTTCGCGGAGGTCCTGCCGGCCCTCGACGCGGCCATCACCGCCGAGCTGCGCCGCCTGAACGACCAGTCCTGATACGGAGTCCGTATCATACGGACTCCGATTGAATGGGCTGCAAAGACCATTCAATCCGAGCGGATGCGACTCGCAGAGCTGCGCCGCAGAGTGGGAGCTGGGCGGGTTCCGGACGTGGAGGTGACAGATCGGTGGTGTTCCGATCTGTTAACGAAACAAACGGCAGTCCGTATCAGAGTCCGCCCGGATGGAACGGTGGACGCTCAGGGCGTCCCGGTCCGCGCCGCCGCTCCGGGTCCGGGTGGCCCGAGCACGACCTGCATGGCCGCGTTGATCCACGCGAACGCGCGGCGGGTGTTCGGCATGGTGTACGTCTGGTCCGCGCCGCGCTGCATGAAGACGTACACGACGTGCCGGTCGTCGCGGGTGTGCAGGTAACCGCTGTACGTCAGGAGCCGCCAGCCGTTCCCGCCCTTCCCGCCGAAGGCCCGCAGGCCCTGGCGGTGCGTGACCTTCAGCGCGGACTTCCCGTACCCGAGGGCCATCACGTCCCGCTGCCACCGCTGCGCACGGGGGGACAGGCCGCTGCGCAGGAACTCATGCGCGACCAGGGTGCCGAACTCGTAAGGCGTGGTGATGTTGTGCGTGCGCAGGTCCAGCGCCGGGTCGTAGCGGTGGTCGAAGTACTCGTCGAGTTTGCGTTGCAGGTAATCGGCGCGGTACGCCCGGGCGTCCGCGTCGATCAGCGTCGCGAGGCGCAGCCGCTCGGGTCCGCGCGCCCCCGCCCAGCGGGAGGTGCCGTTGAACGTCCCTGACAGGCCCGCCTGCGCCACCCACCAGTCGCGGGTGGGCAGGATCAGGCGCGTGTGACACAGCCCCAGACTGTCCGCGACGTCCTGCACGGCCTGCAGGCCCACGCGGCGGTGCAGGATGTCGGTGGCGGTGTTGTCACTGTTGCGGATCATGCGCTCCGTGAGCGTCCGCACGTTCGAACCGTCGAAGGGGTAACTGCCCAGGCTCTGGTTGTCGCGGGCAACGTCGAAACGTTCAGTGGGACGGAGCGTTCCGGCGTCAAAGGCCCGCAGGGTCGCCCACAGCACCGCCTGCTTGTACGTGCTGGCCAGCGGGAACACGCTGTCCGGATTGGTGGCGACCGCCCGCAGGGGTTCGAGGGTCACGGGGTCCACCTCGGCCACCCACAGGCCCAGCGTGCCGCTGAGCGGGAACGGGGGCGGCGGCGCCTTCGGCACGGACGGCGCAGGCAGCAGGCACCCGCGCGCGTCGCGGGCGACCACGTCGCGCTGCACCTGCACCCGCGGCGGCTCGATCTGGCGCAGGGTGACGTGCGCGCCCGGCGCGGCGTCCGGCCGCTGACAGCCGCCCAGCAGGGGCAGCAGGACCAGCAGCCGGCGCAGGCCCCGGACCGTCCGGCGCTTGCTCGGCAGCGGCATTCAGGCGTGCAGGGGTTCCAGGGTCACGCCCACCGTGCCGGGGCCGGCGTGCGTGGCGACCACGGCGCCGATCATGTGGTCTCCCATGTCCTCGAAGGCCACGTCGCTCAGGCCCGCGCGGACCTCCTTGACGAATTCCTCGCCGCCGGGCGTGCACATGACCGCCACGCGCGCCCCGCCGTGCTGAGCGACGTACTTCTTCACGTGATCCACGATGTCCGACATGGCCTTCTTGTGGCCGCGCACGCGCCCGCCGGAATCGACGCGGCCGTCCTTGACGACCAGGATGGGTTTGATGTTCAGCAGGCTCCCCAGCAGCGCCTGCCCGCCCCCGATGCGGCCGTTGATGCGCAGGAAGTCCAGGGTGTCCACCGTGAAGCGGATGTCCGCGACCTTCTGCAGCGCCTCGAGTTTCTCCACGATCTGCGGCACGCTCAGGCCCTGGTGGGCCAGTTCGGCGGCCCGCAGGACACGCAGGCCCAGGCCCATGCTGACCGAGCGGCTGTCCACGACCGTGACCTTCCCGCCGAACTCCTGCGCGGCGAGGCGGGCGCTGCCCACGGTGCCGGACATCTGCCCGCTGATGTGAATGCTCAGCACCTCGTCCGCCGTCTTCAGCGCCTCGGTGTACGCCGCCGCGAACTCGGCCGGGCTGGGCTGGCTGGTACTGGGCGTCTTCTTCCCGGCCTTCAGGCCTGCGAACAGGTCGCCGGGCGTGATCTCCAGCCCGTCTTTGTGCATCTTGCCGTCGAACAGCACGTACAGCGGCACGCTGGTCACACCCACCTGGGCGCACAGGGCGGCGTTCAGGTCACTCGTGGAATCCGTGACGATTGCAATGGTCATTCCCTGATACTAGCGTGACACACAATCGTTGCGCCCGGCATCCGTGCCGCGCCCCGCCTTCACGCCCCGCCCCCCGTCCACCCCCGGCGGAGCACGAACGTCAATCGCCGGAGCGCACGAGGGACGCGCCGGAATCCCAGGTCCCGGCGCGTCCCTCGTGCAGGCTGCGTCTGTTCAGCCCCTACGGCCTGTTCAGCTCTTCTTCCTGGGCTGCCACTTCTTGCGGCCCCCGGCGCCCGGTTCACTGGTCGCCCCCTGCCCCTCTTCGAGCAGGTTCTCTCCGACCTGCTCAAGGTGCACGTGCTCGGTGATGGGCTGGGTGCTCGGCCCCGTTGCGGTCGGTTCAGGCGCGGCAGCCTGCACTTCGGGCGTGGAAGCCGGAGCCGCCGCAGCTTTCGGAGCCCACTTCTTCCGCTCGCCGGTCGCGGCGGGCGCGGCAGGCGCAGTGGCTTCCGGTGTCACGGCAGGAGCGGGCGCGGCCTGGGGGGCCGGTTCGGCAACTCCGGTTCCGGCAGCTTCGGCCACGGGAGCGGCACTGACCGGCTGGCCCTTCGGCGCCCACTTCTTCCGTTCACCGGCGGCGGGCGCGGCAGCAGGGGCCGCCGCGCTCGGAGCGGCAGGCGCGGTGGGCTCGGTGGTCGCCGGGGCGGGTGTCGCCTCTGCTTTGGCCTTGGGCGCCCAGGCCTTGCGGGCGGGCGCGTCCGGGCCGGGCGCCGGGGACACCGGGGTCGCGGCAGTCAGATCCGGCTGGGCGACGGGGACGGGGTTCACGTCATCCGCCTTCGCCTTGGGTGCCCAGGCCTTGCGCACTGGGGCGTCGGTCGCTGGGGTGGTGGGAGCCGGATCTGCAGTCGCCGCCGGAGCGGGCGCGACCGGCGTGGCACTCACATCGTCCCCAGCTTTGGGCTTCCAGCTCTTGCGGGCCGGAGCGTCGGTGGACGGGGCAGCGGCAGCAGGGGTCACGTCGTCGGCACTGGTCGCTTTGGGTTTCCAGCTCTTGCGGGCGGTCGCCTCGGGGTGCGCGGCCTGCGCCTCGGGCTGGGTGCCCTGGGTCGCGTCGGGGCTGCCGGGCTGCGCGTTGATCACGGCGGCGCTCGTCTCGCCCACCACGGCGGCGGGGGCGCCGGTGCCGGGGCGGTCGCCCGTGCGGTCCATGGGTGTCTGCGCGTTGGGGGCGCTGACGACCTCGGGCTGCTCCAGCGGGGTGGCGTCCGCCACGGGGCCGGTGGGGGCGGCCTGCTGCCACGTGCCGTCGGCGCGCTGCACGCTTTCCAGCATGAGTTCCGCGACGTCCTTGACGATGATGTCGTCGCGTTTCTGCTTCTCGGGCGTGGAGTTCATCATGGCCTTGCAGAACGGGCAGCCGACGGCGACGACCTTGCCGGTCTGCTCGAACTCGTCGCTGGCGGCCTTGGCGCTGTCCAGGCGGGTCTGGAGTTCACGGAAGCGGTTGTCGCTGATGCGCTCTGAGCCTTCTTCCTCTTCCTTCCAGAACTGCGCGCCGCCGGCGCCGCAACAGAAGGAGTTCTCGCGGCTGCGTTCGAGGTCCAGCACCTCACCCGCCATCTGGGTGATCAGGCTGCGGGGCGCGTCGTACACGCCGTTGTGGCGGCCCAGGTAGCAGGGGTCGTGGTACGTGACGTTCTCCGCGAGCTGCGCCAGGGGCAGTTTCCCGGCAGCGACCAGCGTCTCGAGGTACTCGGTGTGGTGGATGGTGCGGTAGTCGCCGCCCAGCTGCCGGTACTCGTTGCCGATGGCGTTCATGCAGTGCGGGCAGGTCGCGACGATCAGTTTCGGGGCGACGGTGTTCAGCGTCTCGACGTTCTCCTGGGCCAGGGTCTGGTACAGGAATTCGTTCCCGGCGCGGCGGGCGCTGTCCCCGGTGCAGGCTTCCTTCTTGCCCAGCACGGCGTAGTTCACGCCGGCCTTGTCGAGCAGCTGCACGAAGGAACGGGCGACCTTCTGCGCGCCGGGGTCGTAACTGGCGGCGCAGCCCACCCAGTAGATGACGTCGGGTTCCGGGTTCTCGTCGATGGTGGGGACCTTCAGCCCCTCGGCCCATTCCATGCGCTTGTCGCGGCTGATGCCCCAGGGGTTGCTGGCGCGTTCCATGCCGCGGAAGGCGGTCTGGAGTTGCGGGGGGAACTCGCCGGCGACCATGACCTGGTGGCGGCGGATGTCGATGATGTCGAGCATCTGCTCGTCCTGCACGGGGCAGACCTGCATGCAGGCGCCGCAGGTGGTGCAGGCCCAGACCGATTCCTCGTTGATGGCGAATTCCAGCAGGGGGTGCGCGGTGCTCGCGCCGCCCTCGAAGGGTGCGGGTTTCAGGGTGAAGGGGCTGGGGTGCGCCGCGATCACGTTCAGTTCCATGCGTTTGTTGATTTCCAGCGCGGCGGGGCTCAGGGCCTTGCCGGTCGCGTTGGCCGGGCAGACGTCCTGGCAGCGGTTGCACTGGATGCAGGAGTAAGCGTCGAGCAGGCGCGGCCATTCCAGGTCCTCGAGTTTCTCGACGCCCAGCTTGGTTTCCTCGGCCTCCATGGCCTCCTCCAGGCCCTTCATGGGGGGCAGGACGCCGCTGCCGACGGGGCGCTTCAGGGCGTAGTTCAGGGGCGCCATGAAGATGTGGATGTGCTTCGTGAACGGGAAGTACGCCAGGAATGCCAGGACGCTGCCGAGCGCCCCCCAGTAACCGAAGACGCGCCAGCCCTCGATGGCCTGCTCGCTGGCTCCGCCGAACAGCAGGCGGCCCAGGGCGCTGCTGAACGGCTGGAAGGCGTCGTACCCGCCGAGTGTGCGGGCTTCCTCGGCCATCTTGGCGGCGTTGCCGAGCACGCGGCTGCCCACGTGGAAGGTGATGAACGACGAGACGATCAGGCTGTCGCGCAGGATGTAGTTCGCCCTGAGCAGGGGGTGCAGCAGCGTCTTGTCGGTGAAGCGGAAGTCGCGTTTGCTGGGCAGGAACAGGCGGCGGATCAGCAGGCTGACGACGCCCACGAGGACCAGCATGCTGAGCAGGTCGGCCAGGAAGTTGTACCCGGCGAGCAGCGGGCTGTCCTTGGAGTAGATGTGGAAGGGAATGTACCCTTCGAGGCCGTCCACGACGTTCACGAGCAGGTAGTACACGAAGCCGTAGAAGATGAAGGCGTGCAGCACGCTGATGGTGGTGCGGCGGCGGAAGGTGCGTTCCTGGGTGAGGGAAACGCGCAGGGCGTACAGCACCCTCTGAACGGGGTTCCCGGCGCGGTCCTCGCTGGCGGGGGCGCCGCGCGCCACGCGGCGGTACAGACGGTAGAAGCCCCACAGGCCGAAGCCGCCGGCAATCAGGGCGAAGATGAAGAACAGCACTTGGTGGATCAGGGGCAGCAAGGGGCAACTCCTTCAGGCAGGAAACGAGACGGGCGGAAACTTGTACCGAGTCAAAGTATGCGGAAAGTATAGGGGATGCCGGGCAGACGGGAATCACCCTCACCATACCCCCCTCCCGGCCGCGCCGGCAGTACCACCGACCCCACCCCGAACCTTCAAGGCCCGCCCGGCACCACCCGCACCGTTCCCGGCCGCCCCGTGCGGTAGCGTGAACCCGTGAGCCTCACTGCGAACGAACTTCAGACGTACCTCAGCGCCCTCGTGACCGGCGACCTGAAACTCTCCACCATGATCTGGGGCCCCCCCGGCGTCGGCAAAAGCAGCGTCGTGGCGCAGGTCGCGGCTAGGCACGGCCTGGACTTCGTGGACGTCCGGCTCTCGCAGCTGGCCCCCACCGACCTGCGCGGCCTGCCCGTCCCCGAGGCCGACGGGCAGGGCGGCGGCGTGTCCCGCTGGTACCCGCCGGAATTCCTGCCGCGCGGCGGGCAGGGCGTGCTGTTCCTCGACGAGGTGAACATGGCCCCCCCCACCATGCAGGGCATGGCACAGCAACTGATCCTCGACCGCCGGGTCGGCAGTTACGTCCTGCCGGACGGGTGGTTCGTGTGGGCCGCCGGGAACCGCAAGGAGGACCGCGCCAGCGTGTTCGACATGCCCGCCCCCCTCGCCAACCGCTTCCTGCACCTCACGGTCCGCCCGGACTTCGACTCGTGGCGCGCCTACGCCCTGGCCCGCGGCCTGCACGAGCACGTCATCGCGTTCCTGACCTTCCGGCCCGAACTGCTGTGGCGCCTCGACCCGCAGCAGCCCGCGTGGCCCAGCCCGCGCGCCTGGGAGATGGCCGCCCGCCTGCACCGCGCCGGACTGGACGCCACGCCCGCCATCGGGGACGCCGCCGGAGCGGAATTCAGCGCCTTCGTGCGCCTGTACGAGCAGCTGCCGGACCTCGGCACCGTCCTTGAGGGACGCGGCGCCGGCCTGAGATTGCCGGACGAACCCAGCGTCCGCTACGCCGCCGTCGTCGGCCTCGCCGCCCGCGCAGGCACCGCCGACGAGGCCCACCACGCCTTCACGTGGCTGGCCGACAACGCCGGACCCGAATGGCTGCAACTGTACGTCGCCACGCTCGTCAGCAAATTCCAGGCCATCGGACAACTCGCCGACCTCGCCGACCTGATCGGCCGCGACGAACGCCTCGCCACGCTGGTGCAGGGAACGCTGGAGCTCACGGAGGGACTGTGATGGTAGGGGGCAGAAGGCTGATGGCTGATGGCCGATGGCAAAGGGTGCCTCTGGCCTTCGGCCATCAGCCATCTGCGGCGGTCACGCCATGACCCCGCCCCTCCCTGTCACCCCGGAGTTCCAGCGTCTGATCTCCGGCTCCCGGTTGCGGCTGCGGGGGAAGTCGGCGTTCTTCGCGACGTTGCTGCTGCACGCGGAGTTCGTGCCTTCACGCGAGGTCGCGGCGGCCGGAACGGACGGGGAGCGGGTGTACGTGAACCCGGAGGTCGCGGCCGGACTGGCGCCGGACGTGCTGGACGGGCTGCTGCTGCACGAGGTGCTGCACGCGGCGCTGTCGCACGTGCAGCGGCGCGGGCCGCGTGAGAAGAAACGCTGGAACCGCTCGGCGGACCTGATCGTGAACGGCATGGTCGCGGCGGCCGGGCTGCCCACGCCGCCCAGCAGCGCCGGGGCCGCGCGGGACGAGCACCTGGAGAAACTGAGCGTCGAGGAGGTGTACACCGCCCTGGACGGCGAACCGGACGGGGACGGCGAGGACGGTGACGACCTGCTGGACGGGCCGCCCGGTGACGCCCCGCCCCGGAACGGGCAGCCGTCGCAGAACGTGGCGCGGCAGTGGCAGCAGGCGCTGGCGCAGGCCCGCAGCGTGGACGCCATGAGCGGCGGGAAGGGCAACGACCCGCTGGGCCTGCACCGCGAACTGATGAGGCTCGCCCCGGCGCGACTGGACTGGCGGGCGCAGCTGTGGCGGTTCCTGGCGCGCACCCCGGTGGATTTCGGCGGCTTCGACCGGCGTTTCGTGGGGCGCGGCCTGTACCTGGAGGCGCTGGACGACGAGTCCCTGAACGCCCTGATTGCCGTGGACACCTCCGGCAGCGTGGACGACGACGCAGTGCGCGCCCTGGTGGGCGAGGTGCAGGGCGTGCTGGGCGCGTACCCGCACGTGCGGGCCACGCTGTACTACGCGGACACCGAGGCGTACGGCCCGCACGACCTGTCGCCCGGCGGCGAGATCCCCCCACCGCAGGGGGGTGGCGGGACGGACTTCCGCCCGATCTTCACGCTGCTGGACGCGCACGAACCGGACGTCCTGATCTACCTGACCGACGGGTACGGCGACTTTCCCGAGGGGGCGCCGCGCGTACCGACGCTGTGGGTGGTGCCGCCCGGAGGTCTGGAGGACGAGGGCTTCCCGTTCGGGGACGTGCTGCGACTGGAGGAACACGGATGAACGCCACCAGCCTCCCGGACGGCTTCCAGCGCGACCCGCACGCCGCGCCCGGCCCGGACAGCGTGTGGTTCGTGTTCGACGGACACCGCCTGATCCTGACTGAACAGGAAGGGCTGCCCACCGGCCCCGCCGCGCCCTTTCCCGTGACCGACACGAGCGGCCTGGGCAGCCTGAACGGCCGGACCATGTTCACGGCAGCGCTGGACAGAGGCGCGCTTGGTACGGCCGCGCTGGAGGGCGACCTGCCAGACGGATACGTGAGCGTCCCGGTCCGCTCGGCGTTCGGGACGCTGGGCGACACGCTGATGGGCGTGGCCGGGTACGCCTCGCAGATCCTGGAGTTTCACCGCACGCACCGCTACTGCGGCCGCTGCGCGACGCCGATGCAGGACAGCGCGCACGAACGCTCCCGCGTGTGCCCGAACTGCGGCCTGAGCGCCTACCCGAGGGTCGCGCCGGTCGCGATGGTCCTCATCACGTGCGGGAGCGGCCCGGACACCGAACTGCTGCTGGCACGCGGCCCGAACTTCCCGCCCGGCATGTACTCCGCCATCGCCGGATTCGCGGAACCCAGCGAGACCCTGGAAGCCGCCGCGCACCGCGAAGTGGCCGAGGAAGTCGGCGTGACCGTCACGGACCTGCGCTACGCGTTCAGTCAGCCGTGGCCGTTCCCGCACTCGCTGATGATCGGCTTCACCGCCCGCTACGGGGGCGGCGAGATCACCCCGCAACCCGGCGAGATCGAGGACGCCCGCTTCTTCCCGGTCAAGGAACTGCCTGGGCTGCCGCCCCGCGTCAGCATCGCCCGCGCCCTGATCGACCAGGCCGTGCAGGCGGCACTGGCTGATGGTTGATGGGCAGCCGCACCAGAGCCCGCCCCACGGCCCACACCTCCCCTCCCACTCCCGTGGCATGATCGGGCGCATGACGTTCTCCGACCTTGATCCGCGCACCCTGACGATCCTGGGGGTGGAGGGCGCGCTGGAAGCGGCGGCCAGTCCGCGCGCCACGGCCGACACCCTGTCCGGCCTGTCCGCACACCCGGACTCACGGGTGCGGGCACTCGTGGCGCGGCACCCGAACACCCCCACCGAGATCCTGGGCGCGCTGGCCGCCGCGTACCCGGCGGACGTGCTGGCCAACCCCGGCCTGCCCCTGATGCGACTGGCCCGGCCCAACCTGCTGTCCTCGTTCCCGGCGGACAGCGTGATCGCGCTGCTGAACGCGGACCCCTCACCCGCCTGGGTGCTGGACGCCGCCCTGCGCCACGACGATTACGCGGTACGCACGGCACTGGCGGGCCGCCCGGACCTCAGCGAGGCGCGCGTGGCAGCGCTGGCCGCAGACGCCGGATGGCAGATCCGCGAGGCCGTCGCCCGGCGTGAAACACTGCCCGAACCGCTGGTCCGGCAACTGGCGGCCGACGACGACTACGACGTGCGCAAGGCCGTCGCGGCGCGCCCCGACCTGCCCGGCGACGCGCTGCGGGAACTGGTCACCGACACGCACGGACTGGTGCGGGCGGGCGTGGCCCGCCGACTGGACCTGCCGCTGGACTGCGCCCTGACCCTCGGGACCGACAGCGACCCGGACGTGCTGGCCACCCTGGCACGCCGCGTGGACCTGCCCCGCAGCGTGCGCGAGTGGCTCGCCACGCACGAGCAGCCGACCGTGCGCGCCGCCGCCCTGCAGGGCTGGACGGTCCCGGCCGCGTGGCTGGAACGCGCCGAACTGGACGCCGACCCGGACGTCCGCGCCGCCCTGGCCCGCCGCCCCGACACGCCCCCCGCCACGCTGATCCGACTGGCCGCCGACGAGACCGAAACGGTGCGCCGCGCCGTGCTGGAACGCAACGACCTGCCCGACGAGGCCGTCCTGACGCTGGCCCGCGCACCCGAACAGGACATCCGCCTGCACGTCGCCAGTGCCGAGCACCTCAGCCCGGCCGTGCTGACCGCCCTGACCGGCGACCCGGACCCCAACGTGCGGACCGTCCTCGCCGTGCGGCCCGACCTGAGCGGCGACCTGCTGTCCCGGCTGGCCGCCGACCCGAACCCCGAGGTGCGCCGCGCCGTCGCGTACGCCCCCGCCACCAGCGCGGACATCCTGACCCGACTGGCCGCCGACCCGAACGCCGGCGTGCGCCGCGCCGCCGCGCACCACCCGAACCTCCCGGAAGGCACGCACGACACGCTGGCCGCCGACCCGGACGACGGCGTGCGCCTCGCCCTCGCCGGACGCACCGACCTCTCCCCCACCCTGCGCGACCACCTGCGCGCCGACCCGAACGCCAGCGTGCGCGCCGAAGCGAGCGCATGACCAGGACGGATTCCGTCTGTTTCGTCAACCAAGAGTTTCCACTTCCCTGCCGATGTCGTGTCACGCGGCCTTAAGCAGGAGTCCGTCCTGCTCCATCCCGGTCAGGACGTACTTTTCAGCATTCTGAGCTGCCTGCCGT
>NZ_BAAADB010000018.1 GCF_039522025.1 Deinococcus depolymerans
CCTCCAGCGCACACCGGCGATGGCGATTGGGCTGACCGATCGCGTTTGGACGCTGCGAGCGTGGCTGTCACGGCCTCAAGGCGTTCCCTGTCGGGCATAGTTCCAGCCAACTACCCATCGTCCGTCCGGCGTGGGGCACCATGACGAAATCAATGGCCAGGAACGCGCCTTCCGGCGCGTTCCTGGCTCGGCGCTGGAGGTCTTTCGTCGATGCGAAGGAGTCCCGCGCCATCTCCTGGGAGATGGCGCTTTTGCGCAGGGGGCTGTAGGGAACGAGACCGCTGAGGCTGGTGATTCGGTTCAGCTGCGCGGTGATGATGCTGTGCGGTAGGCTGGGCGTGCGAGGCATAGTCACTTCGCATCAAGGCCCATGAGACCGGGGAATTTCAAGCCCCTGCCTCCTGGGCCTTCGTGCTGGTCGCTGTTCTCTCGCCCGTGGAAACTCTTGTCATACGGACTGCCGTCTGGTTCGCTGACAATCCGGAACTTCACCGGATTGCCGGCTCCACGTCCGGAACCCGTTTTGCTCCCACTCGCCTCGCTCGGATTGAATGGCTTACAAAGCCGTTCAATCGGAGTCCGTATCAGCGGGGCAGTTGCGTCTCGATGAAGGCCATCAGGCCCCGGATGTACGCGCGGTCGAAGCGGAATTCCACCCCGGCGGCGCGGTACAGCTCCGGCACGCTGACCGTGCTGCCCAGACGCAGGCTGGCCCTGTAGCGGTCGAGGGCGCCCGCCGGGTCCGCCTGCGCGGCCCGCCAGATGCCGGTCGCCGCGAGGTAACACATGGCGTACTCGATGTAGTAGAAGGGCGCCTGGAACACGTGGTAGTACTGCCAGCCCTTGGCGCGCACCGTCTCGTCCAGGCCCTCCCAGTTCACGAAGGGGTGGAAGGTCCGGTCGAGTTCCAGCCACTTGGCGTCCAGATCCGCGACCATGACCGTCTCGGGCGCCTCGGCGTACAGCCAGTGCTGGAAGGCGTCCATCTGCGCGGCCCACGGCAGGAACGCCACGACGCCCTGCAGCTGCTTCTCGCGGTAACGGTCCAGCTCCTCGGGCGTGAACACGTGCCCCAGGTGGTCCAGGGTCAGGAACTCCATGGCCATGCTGGGAATCTCCACGAACTCAATGGGACTCCAGCGGTTCCAGACGAGCGGCTGCGCGTCCCCGCTGTAGAAGCCGTGGAAGGCGTGCCCGACCTCGTGGAACAGCACGCGCACGTCCTCGGCGCTGCCCACCACGTTCATCAGCACGAACGGTTCGTTGTGGGTGGGGAAGTACTGGCAGTAGGCGTGCGTCATCTTGCCGGGCCGGGATTCCAGGTCCAGCAGCCCGCCTGCCCGCATCTGCCGGAAGCGTGCGGCCAGGTCGGCGTCCAGTGACGCGAAGGCCGTCTCGGCCAGCGTCTCGAGTTCCGCGCCCGTGCGGAAGGGCGTCAGGGGCGCGCGGCCCTGCGGGTCGAGCAGGCTGTTGCGGTTGTAATCCCAGGGGCGCACGCTGTCCAGGCCCAGCTGCGCGGCGATCCCCTGCACGATCCGCGCGGTGAGCGGCACGGCCTCGTCCCGCACCGCCTCGTGGAAGGCGTGGCAGTCGGCGGGCGAGTAATCCACCCGGTCCAGGACCCGCCACTGGTAGTCGCGGAAGGTGGGCAGGTCGGCGTTGCGGGCCAGCTGCCAGCGCGTGCCGATCAGGTCCAGCATCACCCCGTCGAGTTCGGCGGCGACGCCCCGGTTGCTCTCGCTCAGGGCGCGCCACGCCGCCTCGCGCGCCGCGCGGTCCGGGCTGTCCAGGCGCTGCTTGGCCTGCGGGATGGTCAGCGTCTGGCCGTTCAGCGTGACCTTCTGGTTGCCGGTCGCGACCGAGTAACGGTTTTTCTGCGCCTCGTGCGTCACGCCCAGCGTCACGTTCGCCTCGCGGTACAGCGCCGCCGCGTCGCGCATCCGCCGGAAGTTCAGCGCGAACTCGGGGGCCGGCACGTAGTCCGGCACGGCCAGCAGTTTCTCCTTGAGGGCCTGTTCGGCCCGCTCCGCTTCGGGCAGCACCTGCGCCACGAAGGTCTGGTAGCGTTCCTGCACGTCCGGGCGGTCGGTGTGCAGGTCCGCGTGGGTGGACAGCCGTGACGCCGTGTCGATCAGGGCGCTGCTGACCGCGTTCCAGTCCGCCAGCCACGCCGGCACGCCGGCGGCGTCCAGCGGCGCGTCCAGCAGGTCCCGGTAGCGACCCGAGAACGCCTCCCAGCGGGAATTCCCGGCTGGGACATGCAGCTTGGCCTCGACGGCACTCAGGTCGGGCGCACTCAGGTCAGTGGAGGTGGCGGTCATCCCTGCGAGTGTACGCGAGCAGACGCGCCCGCCGCTCAGCCCTGGCGGTCACGGGCCGGTTTGCCGGGACGGCCCCCGCGCTGCCCGTTGCCTTCGGGCAGGGCCTTGATTTCCGCCTCGGTCAGGCGGCGCAGCTCGCTGGCGGGCACGCCGGTCAGGACGCCCTGATCGGTGAAGACGTCCACGGTGCCGGTCAGCGGGTGCAGTTTCGTGACCTTGCCGCACGCGCCGCTGCTCTCGTGGCACACGCGGGCGTTCTTGCGCGGCAGGTCGGCCAGCAGTTCCAGGTACTGGGTGTGCTCGAACTGCAGGCAGCACAGCAGTCGCCCGCAGGGGCCCGAGAGTTTCTCCGGGTTCAGCGGTAACTGCTGGTCGCGGGCCATGCGGATGCTGACCGGCGCGAAGTCCTGCAGGTGCGTCGACGAGCAGTTCTCGCGGCCGCAGGCTCCCAGCGTTCCGATCATCTGCGCCTGCTCGCGCGGCCCGATCGCCGCGAAGTTCACGCGGGCGCGGGTGTGGGCGCGCACCTCGCCGATCAGGCCGGTCAGTTCGATGCGTTCGTCCGCGCTGTAACTGACGGTCACGAGGCTCTCGTCGAGCGTGAATTCCACGGCCACGACCTTCACCGGCAGGCCTTTTTGCCGGGCGCGGGCGCGCAGCAGCCACTTGAGGTCCTCGCCGGAGGCGTGCAGCGCCTCCCAGCGGCTCAGGTCGTCGGGCGTGGCGGCGCGCAGCACCGCGCCGTAGCGGGCCTGCGCTTCGGGCGGGGCGGCCTCGCCGCGCACGGTGGCGACCTCCGGGCCGCGCTTGCCCTGCACCACGACCCGCGTGCCGACCGCGTGAGGCTCCTCACTCAGCATGGGGTGAAGGCGGGGACTGCGCTCGAAGCGGACCGGCAGGACGAACATTACGCGCAGGATGTCACGCCGCGCCCCGCAGCGTCGAGACCCCGGGCACAAAGCGGGCGGGCCGCGCCGCGCGGGGCTCCTTCCCGGCGCTCAGTGCCGTTCGGCAATCACCTCGATCTCCACCCGTACGTCGCGCGGCAACCGGGCGACCTGCACGGTGCTGCGGGCCGGGTACGGCGCGCGGAAGTGCGCCTCGTACACGGCGTTCATGGCGGCGAACTCGTTCATGTCCGCGAGGAACACCGTGGTCTTCACCACGCGCTCCAGGTCGGTGCCGGCGGCCTCCAGCACGGCTTTGAGGTTCGTGATGACCTGCTCGGTCTGCTCGGTGACGCCCCCGCTCACGAGGTCCCCGCCCGGCGTCAGGGGAATCTGGCCGCTGGTGATCACCAGGTTCCCGAACACGACCGCCTGGCTGTACGGTCCGATGGCGGCGGGTGCGTCGGGCGTCTGAATCGTCTCTTTCATGCCCCTGAGCATACCGGCCCGCGCTGGCCGCCGCTCAGTGACGGGAACTGCTGAGGCTGGCGTCCGGGGTGGGCGGCGCGGCGCTCAGGGCGGCGCTGGGGGTCCGCAGGACGTTGCGGGCGCGCCGCGCCACCTGCGCGCGCTGCCACAGCAGCAGGGTCAGCAGGGCGCCCGTGCCGAGCAGGCCGATCAACCCCCGGCGTTCCGGGACCAGCATGATGCCCAGCAGCGTGAAGTACGCGACCATCAGCAGCAGGTACGTGAGCAGGCTGCTGCCGCGCTGCGTACTGAGCAGCACGTCCACGTAGGTGGGACCGTCCTCCCGCCGGACCGGCAGGGCGTAGCGGGGCGGGCGCACGTCCCGGTGCACGTCCACGATCAGCGCCGTGATGTTGTCCGGGCCGCCCCCGTCGTTCGCGGCGTTCACCAGCACGCGCGCCGTCGCCTCCGGGTCCAGCGGCCGCGCGAGCAGCAGCAGCAGTTCCTGATCCGTCACGACGCTGCTCAGGCCGTCACTGCACAGCAGCAGGCGGTCCCCGCCGCGCAGCGGCAGGCCGAACAGTTCCAGCCGCACGCGTTCCTCGCCTCCCAGGGCGTTGCTGACCACGCTGCGCCACTGGTGGTCGCGCGCCTCGGCCTCGGTCATGTGCCCCAGGCGGACCTGCTCGGCCACCCAGGAATGATCCTCGGTCAGGCGGTGCAGCTCGCCGCCGCGCAGCAGGTACGCCCGCGAATCCCCCACGTGCGCGATCAGTGCCGCGCCCCGGTCGATCAGCGCGGCGAGCAGGGTGGTGCCCATGCCGACGTACTCGCCGACCGCGTGCCGCAGCACCGCCACGTTCGCGCACTGCACCGCCTCGGCCAGCCGGGCGGGCGGCGTGCCGCGCCCCTCGAGGTACTGCTGGCTGAGTGCGTCCAGTGCCAGGTTCGCCGCGAGTTCCCCCGCCGCGTGTCCGCCCATGCCGTCCGCGACCGCGTACAGCCCGCCGGTGGGGAGGTCCAGGGCCAGCGCCGCGTCCTGGTTCACGCCCCCCTGACGCTGACGACCCACATCCGTCAGCAGACCGGAAGTGAGAGAGGGCGTCGCGGAGGCGCGCATGAGTCCAATATAAGCCACCGGGTCAGATTCGCCCGCTCAGAATCCCACATGCCGGTACTGACCTGAACTTCAGGAGTCTCATTCAGTGCCGGTCCGGCAGGCCGCCGCGCTCATGCAGCCCTGCGAAGACCCTCACGATTTCCGGGTCGAACAGCGTGCCAGCGTGCTCCCGCAGGTACGCGAGGGCCTGACCGTCCGTCCAGCGGGGCTTGTAGGGCCGCTCGCTGATCAGCGCGTCGAAGGTATCGACCACCCGCACCACCCGCCCCCCCAGCGGAATGGCCTGACCGGCCAGACCGGCCGGGTACCCGCTGCCATCCCAGCATTCATGGTGCGTCAGGGCGATCTGGGCCGCCAGCTGCAGCAGCGGCCCCCCGTCCGCCGCGCCCGGCTGCGACAGCAGTTGCGCGCCCAGGGTCGTGTGGGCCGCCATGTGTGCCCACTCGTCCGGCAGCAGCCGCCCGGCCTTGAGCAGGATCGAGTCCGGAATGCCGATCTTGCCCACGTCATGCAGGCGCGCGGCCAGTCCCAGCTGCGCGGCGTCGGTCGGCGAGACGCCCAGCGCCTGCGCCACCGCCTGCGCCGCGTCCCCCACCCAGCGGGTATGCGGTCCGAGCGGCGCGTCCCGGAACTCGGCGCAGCTGGCAAGCAGATCAATCACCGCCCGCTGGCTGCGGGCCAGCTGCGCCGTCCGGTCCCGCACCAGCCCGTCGAGTTCCTCGCTGCGCTGCCGGTGCAGCCGCGCCTCCTCCCGCGTGGCGTCCAGGCCCACGCGGGCCTGCGTGGCGCGCGTCCGTTCCTGGGCCAGCCGGTCGCGGTGCCGGGCGTCCAGCGCGTGGTACGCGCGGTGGTGTGCCAGGGCGCCGGCGTGATCCCCCAGCGCCTCGCAGGCGTCGCAGGCGGCGAGGTGCAGCGCGGCGTGCTCGTCCGGCAGGTGCTCGTCCGGGTTGAGGGTCAGGGCCGCCCGGACCTCCCCGAGTGCCTGCGCGGCCAGGCCCAGCGCCAGCTGCGCCCGCGCCAGGTCCGGCAGGAGCCGCAGCGCGCCGCGCGTGTCCCCGCTCTGGCGCAGCAGTGCCAGGCCCCGCCACGCCGCGTCGTGTGCCGCCGCCGGATCCTGACGGTGCAGCAGGACCCGCGCCAGGGCGGCGTGGGCCTCCCCGGCCAGCCGGTCCTCAGGTGCCGGTCGCGGGGCCGGGGCCGGGTCGAGTACCTCGCGCAGGTGCGCTTCGGCCTCCGTCAGGGCCGAGTGGTAGCGTTCCGGGGCCGCCTCAAAGGCCCGCAGGGTCACCTGTGCCAGCCGCACCAGCGTGTGCAGCAGCGCGCGTGAGCCTGCCTGGTCACGGCGGGCGGTCAGGCTGCCACGCAGCGCCTTGAGCGCGGCCGCGTGATCTCCCTGTTCCGAATGCGCCTGCGCGAGGTCCTCGATCAGGTCGACTTCCAGCGCGGCCGCGCCGGCCTCGCGGGCCAGGGTCAGCGCCAGCCCCAGGAACTCCTGGGCCTCGCGGTCACAGGCGAGATTGCGCTGCGCGCACGCCGCCTCCCGCCACGCCAGCGCCTGCGCCTGCCGGTCGTCCGGCGGCAGGAAGGCGACCGCCTCCATCAGGACGCCCAGCGCCTCCTGCGAGCGGCCCAGGCGGTTGAGGGCCGTGCCGCGACGGTACAGTGCCGCGCCCAGCGCCGCGTCGTCCCCGGCCGCCCGCGCCCGCGCCTCGGCCTGCGCGGCCGCCTCCAGGGCCGAGTGCCACTCCGGGCCCGGCTGGAACTCCTGAGCGGCCAGCCCGAAACACGACGGCCCGAACCAGACCGTCACGCGGCCCTCCTGCCGCCCGGCAGGGACGACGCACGCACCCGGCCGTCCCTGCCGGACGGCAGGGAGGACAGGAGCGCGGCACACGAACCGACCATCCGCTCCATGAGACCGCACCCGGGCGGCCCTGACCACCGCCCACCGGGGAACCACCACCGGGGGTCCCCAGTGTATGAAGGCGCGGTTCATGGAGGCCGCCCGTCAGTCCGCCTCGGGACGGGGCGTTCAGCCGCGCAGGGGCCGGCGGGACTGCCGGCAGGATTCCGGCCCCGTTCCGGTGATCCGGATGGCCGACTGCCCCGCCCTCCACCCGCCCCTGCGCCGGGCTGCCCACTCCACGCCCGGAACCCGCTCTGCTCCTCCTCTGCGGGGCAGTCCCCGAGTCACGGCCGCTCGGATTGAACGGTGGCAACCCATTCAAGCGGAGTCCGTATGACCCTCACGGGGAACACCGGCCGGCGCTCCAGCCGCGACCCGCCCTGCCTCCACCCGCCCGGCTCAGGGCTGGATCTGCTCGCGCAACCACAACATCAGCGCCTCGGCGCTCGCCGGGTTGGTCGCCAGCGGGATGTCATGCACGTCACAGAGGCGCACCAGCGCCGACACGTCCGGCTCGTGCGGCTGCGCCGTCAACGGATCGCGGAAGAAGAAGATCGCCAGGATCCGTTCCTCGGCCAGCCGCGCCCCGATCTGCTGATCGCCGCCCAGCGGCCCGGACAGTACCCGCTCGACCTGCAGGCCCGTCTGCTTCGCCAGGATCCCCCCGGTCGTGCCGGTCGCCACCAGATGAAAGTTCGCCAGGATGTCACGGTGACTCAGGGCGAACAGCGCGAGCTCCAGCTTCTTCTTGTCGTGCGCGATCAGGGCCACCTGCCGCCGGTTGTCGGGAACGCCAGCTTCGCTCATGCCCGGCATTCTGGCACGCGGCCCGGCCCGCCTCCCCCTTCAACCCTGGATGTGAATCCGCCGGTACCGTGCCTGCACCGCGCACCACACGCCGTAACAGAGGGTGCCGGTCGCCACCACGCCCAGCAGCAGATTCCCCGACGGTTGCGAGCGCAGCCACGTCAGCGCCTCGGAAATCCCGACCGTCTCGTTCGCGCGGCGGTGCCAGGCGGCCACCAGCGCGAACGCCCCGATGATCAGCATCAGCACCCCGCGCGACGCGATGCCCAGCTGCCCGGTCTTCACGAGCGCGCCGCGCACCCGCCCCGACACGTCCGTGAACGCCATGCGCTTCATGAACCGCGCCCCGTACGCCGTGTACAGCTGACTGCCGGCCAGTCCCAGCAGCGCCAGTCCCACCAGTCCCAGCAGCAGCTGACCGCCCGGCAGGTTCAGGACCGCGCCCGCCGCCCGGGTCTCGCTGTCGCCCCCCTGCGGGGCGTTGCCCAGCGCCGCCAGCCGCGCCGTGAACACCGCCAGCGCCAGGTTCGCCGCGCCGCTGATCAGGTAGCCGCTCCGTTTCACCAGACCGCCCGCCCCGGTGCCCTGCCGTTCCGGGTCCAGCACCGCGCGGATCAGCTGCCACAGCGCGTACCCGACCAGCCCCACGGCCACCAGCGTCAGCAGCGCCGTGCCGCCGGGCAGGTCCTGCAACTTCAGCAGGGCGCCGCGGGTATCGGTGGTCTGGCCCCCCCGCCCGAGCGCCACGCTCAGCGCCAGGAACCCGACCGCGCAGTACACGACGCCCTTGCTGGCGTACCCGGCCCGCGCCAGGGTTTCCAGGCCCGGCGCGGCCTGCCCGGCGGCCTGCGACGCCGCCTCGCGCGTGCTGTGCAGGCCGTCACTGACCTGCTGCCGGGCATTCCGTCCGACTTCCTTGAGATCTGCCATCAGGCTTCCAGTGTGCCGCGTGCGGCCGGCCCGGTGGACCAGCTGCGCCCCTGCTCACCTTGACCTGACCGCCAGCAATCCTTCATGCACCGCCGCCCACGCGGCGGGTCAGGGCAGTTCGGTCTCGAAGTCCTTCACGTCGCCCAGGTAATCGGTCATCCAGGCCTTCAGGGTCGCGCGGGTGTAGCCGCCCGCGATGGGCAGGGTGGAATCCAGGTAGTACGCGCCCTCGTAGGCGTACGCCTGCGTGTAGTAGTTGCTGTTCCAGTCGTTGACCAGTTCGGTGTCCAGCGCTTCCTCGCGGTCGCTGTAATCCCAGGAGGTGCTGGCCGTGACGCGCGCGCAGGTGCCGGCCTTGCAGCCGCTGAGCCACACGCTGACCTCGTAGTCGCCGGCCATGACGGTCATGCTCGGATCGCTGTCCGGGCTGACGGGGTCCATCGTCACGCGGTACCCGGCTTCCTTCAGGGCGGCCAGCAGCGCCGCCGGGGTCGCGGCGAGCACCTGTGCGCTCGCGCCGGTCGCGGGGCCGGCCGCGCCGCCCGCCAGGACGGGGGTGGACAGGGTGAGGGCGAGCAGCGCGGCGGACACCAGGGTCTTTTGCATGATCCACAGTACGACGCCAGCGCACCGGGCATACGCGCAGCGGCGGGCGGGAAGCGCAGCGGCGGGCGGCGGCGCCGGAAGGCCCGCCCCGCTCCACCCTGTTCTCATTCAACTCACGGTCCTGGGATGACATCGTGAGGATCATGACCGACGCGCGCCCCCGCCCCGCCACCCAGGCCCCCACCCGCCGCAGACGCACCTTCGGCGTGTACATCGGCCGCTTCGAACCCCCCCACACCGCCCACCTGCAGGTCATGCTCGAGGCGCTGCGCAGCGTCCAGAAACTCATCATCGTCATCGGCAGCGCCCGCGCCGCCCGCAACACCAAGAACCCCTTCACCGCCGACGAACGCCAGGACCTCATCACCGCCATGCTCCAGGAAGCCGGCGTTCCCCGCACCCGCCTGCTGTTCGTGCACGTCCGCGACTACTACTACAACGAAACCCTCTGGCTCAGCGAAGTCCAGGCCGGCGTGCACGCCCACACCCGCGGCAGCACCGACGTCGCCCTCATCGGCCACATCAAGGACGAGAGCAGCTACTACCTGCGCTCCTTCCCCGCCTGGGAATTCATCCCCACCCACGTCGTCAGCGACCTCAGCGCCACCGACGTCCGCCGCGCCTACTTCGAGGGACGCCTGAACGACGTGCAGCCCATGGTCCCACCCGCCGTCCACGCCTTCCTGGACACCTTCCGGCACGGCCCCGACTACGCCGAACTGCAAGCCGAGTACGACCACCTCCTCGCGTACCGCGCCGCCTGGAAGGACGCGCCCTTCCCGCCCATCTTCGTCACCACCGACGCCGTCATCACCCGCAGCGGCCACGTCCTCCTCGTCCGCCGCGCCGGCCGCCCCGGCCGCGGCCGCCTCGCCATGCCCGGCGGATTCCTCGAACCAAACGAAACCCTCCTGGCCTGCGCCATCCGCGAAACGCACGAGGAAACCGGCCTGAGCCCCAGCATCGACCTTGCCGCCGCCCTGCACGCCCAGGCCGTCTTCGACTACCCGGAGCGCAGCCTGCGCGGCCGCACCGTCACGCACGCCTACCACTTCGACCTCGGCATCGGGCAACTCCCACGCCTCAGCGGCGGCAGCGACGCCAGCGAGGCCCTCTGGATGCCCATCAGCGACGTCCTCGCCCGCCCCGAACTGTTCTTCGAGGACCACCACGCCATCATCGAACACTTCGTCATGCGCGGGTAGTGTTGCAGATGTGGCCACACCTCGCGGAGTCTAGGAATAGTTTATAGGTATGGAAAAAATAAATAATTTTGACGAATGGCTGGTCAACCAGAATTTCTGGAATGCGGATACCGAACTGCGAAAAATAGTTACATTCCTCGACCCTGCCTCAGACGTCCTTGGTCTTTTAATTCGAGGATCCTTGATTATAGAGGGTATGATAGATAGGCTAATGGTTGGTAAATTTAGTGTAGTGCCAAAATCTATTAAAAGAATGCCTTTATCAAACAAAATTACTATCTATGAGGCATTTGGTGGAAGCGAAAGCTGTATTGTCTGGCTTAAGAAATTTGTGGGATACAGAAATGAATTTGCTCATAGGCTTGTTGGACTGCCCGAGAGAGACCTCTTTGCTTTTTTGAAGCAGGACCTGGATAGTCTGGGTATGGATTACGGAGATCTGGGAGACTTCGACATTTTATATGCAGTAATAATAAACCGTTGTGGTGAAATCATCAGTGACATTGCTAGTATTTTGGAGATTGAGATTTCTGGTGCTGAGCTGATGATTGATGGGGTATAGCCCCCCTGCCTGACCGTGACGCAACTCCCCTGCACCTGTGCGTGCCGCGCCTAGACTGTGCGGGTGTTGCCTGCCCGTTCTCCTTACGCCCGCCTGGAGGGGTTCCTGCGGGACACGCTGGGCGGCGGGGCGACGCGCCTGCATGAGGAGGAACCCGCTCCGGCGCGGACGGTGGGCGTGCCGGAGCTGGGCTGGAGTGACGCGGTGGCGCGCGGTTTCGGCTTTCCGACGGTGTTCGCGCATCAGGCGCGCACGTTCGAGCTGATGCGCGCGGGCGAGAACGTGATCATCACGACGCCCACGGCGAGCGGGAAGACCGGGGCTTTCTTTCCCGGGGTGTTCGACCGTCTGGAGCGGGACCCGGCGGCGACGGCGCTGTTCGTGTACCCGCTGGTGGCGCTGGGGCAGGACCAGCGGGACAAGCTGCTGGAGTTCCGGGAGCGGGGCGGGTTTCCGTGGGAGGTGGCGGCGTTCCAGGGCGCGGCGCAGGGGTCGGCGGTCTTCAGGCCGGGCGTGCGGATGGTGACGGCCACGCCGGACAAACTGCACTGGTCGCTGGTGCAGCCGGGCGTGCGGGACTTCCTGCGGAACCTGTCGTTCCTGGTGCTGGACGAGGCGCACACGTACCGGGGCGGCTTCGGGAGCGAGGTGGCGGGCATGCTGCGGCGCCTGCTGGGGCTGGCGCGGGCGCTGGGCGCGAACCCGCAGGTGGTCCTGAGTACGGCGACCATCGGGAACCCGGCGGAGTTCGCGCGGGAACTGACGGGCGTGGACGCCACCGAGGTCAGCGAGTCCGGCGCGCAGCGGCACGGGAAACGCTACTACCTCGCGGACCACAGAGGCCAGCCCCGGCGCTTCTGGAACGCCGTGATGGACGCCAGCGCCCGGTACGACCTGAAGGTCCTGGCGTTCTTCCGGGGGCGGTCGCGGGCGGCGCGGCTGTACTCCACGTACCGGGCGCAGCCGGGGTACGCGGGGCGCGCGCACCTGTACATGGCGGGCACCAGTGACCGCGAGGGCCGCCTTTCCGAGTTCCGCCGCACGCGCAGCGGCGTGATGTTCGCCACGAACGCCCTGGAAGCCGGGGTGGACATCGGGGACCTGGAGGTCGTGATCATCGACGGGTACCCGGGCTCGCGCATGGCGTTCCGGCAGATGGCGGGCCGCGCGGGTCGGATCGCGCCGGGACTGGTGCTGTACCTGCCGTCCCTGAACGAGCAGGGCGTCCCGCAGCCCGCCGACGCCTTCTACAGCAACGCCGGGAATTTCCTGGACCTGCTGACCGGCCCGATCGAGAAGGCGGTCGTGGAGGCGAACAACCCGTACCTCGCCCCCCGGCATCAGGCGCGCGCGAACGAGGAATTCCACGCGGCGGGCCTGCCGGAACCGCACGTGGCCGCCACCGCTGCGCCCCGCTACTGGAACCTGCGCGGCGAGGGCAGCCTGAAGTACGTGGTGGTCGAGGCCGCCGACTGGGAGCGGCTGGGCGCGCGGGCGCTGGACAACCCGCTGGAAAGCCCCAGCCAGCACTACGCCCTGACCGAGAAGCACGAGGGCGCCGTGTTCACCCTGGACGGTCAGGGGTACCGGGTGCTGCGCTGGGAGAAACACGAGGGCGGCACCGTCATCCTGGTCGAGCGGCACGACACCGCCAACCTGTTCACGCGCGGCCTGTACACCATCGAGGTCACGCCCCGCGAGATGGGAAAGTGGGTGCAGCGCGGGCCGCTGGCGTACCGGCACGGCGAGGTCGTCATCCGCCGCCGCTACACCGGCTACCAGATGCTCCGGCAGGTGTTCGAGCGCGTCTGCGTGGGCTGCGACCGCGAACCCGGCCCCGCCGAACGCAGCTGCGTGAAATGCGGCGGCCGCATCCAGGACCGCATGCAGGACCACAAGCTCTCCGAGCACCTGTACGACACGCCCACCGAACTCCCCCCGTTCCGCACCAGCGCCCTGGAAGTCGGCGTGGACGCCCGCGCCACCGACTACCCCACCGCCGTGGCGCACACCCTGAAACACCTGCTCCAGAAGGTCACGCCCGAACGGGTCGCCTGCGACGAGAACGACCTGTCCGGCGCGTTCCGCGAGGGCCGCGACACGTACTTCTTCCTGTACGACGACTGGCTGGGCGGCCTGGGCGTGTCCCGCCGCGCGTCGCTGCACATGGACGACCTGCTGCGCCGCGCGCTGGACCTGACCGCCAAGACCTGCTGCCAGAACCCGCACGGCTGTTTCGAGTGCATCGCCGTGAGCCGCTGCTACTCGCCCACCCTGCCCAGCGGGGAACGCCGCCCCACCGACAAGCACGCCACCCGCGCGTTCCTCCAGGCCGTGCTGGGCGTCACCGACGAGGAGCTGCGCCAGCCCGTCCCCGCGCACCTGCGGCCCGATCACGCCCCCGGCGCCCCGCACGACCCGCTGCCCGACCAGCCCGCCCCGCCCACCGACTGGCCCCTCCAGGCCCGCGAACTGCTGGACCTGCACGGCCTGAGCCTCCCGGAAGTCAGCGCCCGACTCGGCATTCCCAGCCGCGAACTGCAACGCGCGGTCAGCACCACCCAGCCGCTGCGCCTGCGCCACGCGAAATTCGGGGACGGCGTGTTCATGCAGGGCTTCCACCAGGGCGACCGCCGCGAGGTCCTCGTGTACTTCCCCGGCGTGGGTCAGAAACGCCTCCTGCTGAAATTCGCGGGCCTGACGGTCATCGGGGCCGCCCCCACCCCCGCCCGCTGAGCGCCCCCCCGCCCGCGCTGTCTTGACCCTGCCCGGCCACCCCCGGTATACTCATGCCCGCCTGAAAAGGCACTGCAGGCACACCCTAGGGATATGGTGTAATGGCAGCACAGCAGATTTTGGATCTGCTTGTCTAGGTTCGAATCCTAGTATCCCTGCCAGAACCCAGCGGCTCTCCGACCACCATCGGCGAGCCGCTTCTGCATTCCCCCAGATCAAGCGGCGTCCCTTTTCTGACCGGATCATCATGAGCCGAAACGTGACGCCGCTCATGTTCCGTCAGCCTCCCTTCACCGCCCGTCAGGTGCCGGCGCCTACGCTTGAGGAGAACAGAAGCCGCTCCCACACGCCCACCAGCGCAGGCCGCCCCGGCCGCGCCCAGGGCCGAGCGGCCCCGGAGACCCCCATGAAGAAAGCTGCCCTGCTCCTCGCCGCCCTCGCCACCGTCACCCTGGGCACGCCCGCCACCGCCGCACCCAGACTCAGCGCGCAGAGCATCATCGTCAACCCCGTCCCCACCGACCTCAGCGTCCGCGTGTGGGTGGACCGCGACCCCGGCGGCAACGGCACGCCCACCTACCGCGTCGGCGAACCCATCCGCATCGCCACCACCGTCAACGAGGACGCCTACGTCTACCTGTTCAACGTCAACCCGGACGGCACCACCGACCAGATCCTCCCCAACCACCTCAGCGGCACCCACTACGTCCGCGCCGGACAGACCCGCACCTTCCCCGCGCCCGGCGACAACTTCGTGTTCAACGTCAGCGGCCCACGCGGCCTGAACAAGGTCCTGGTCATCGCCAGCCGCACCGAACTGAACCTCGACCAGCTCAGCTCCTACCGCGCAGGCGACGCGTTCGCCACCGTGAAACCCACCACCACCCCCGGCTTCGCGCAGGCCCTGAGCATCGTCGTGAACCCCGTCACGCAGCCCGTCCCGCAGCAGAACTGGACCAGCGACACCGTCCGCTACACCGTCGGCCGCTGAAACCCCACACCCAACCGCGCCGCCCCCGGATCACTCGGGGGCGGCGATTTCTGCGCGCCGCACACCACTCCCGCTGTTATGCTGCCCGCACATGCCCAGCGCGCCAGACCGCATCCGGGAAGCCGTGACCCACATCCAGGACTGGCTGACCCACACCCCCAACCCCGGCGAGGCCGTCGTCCGGCAGGCCATCGTGCTGCGCCTCCTGCACGCCGCCGGATTCGACATCTGGAACCCCACCGAGGTCGTCCCCGAAGAAACGAACGCCACGGGCACCCGCGCCGACTTCCTGATCCGCAGCGGGCACGGCGCGTTCGCGCTGGAACTCAAGGGCATGAACGTCACCCTGGGCGCCGCCCACTACCAGCAGGCCGCCACGTACGCCGTCAACGAGGGCACCCGCTGGGCCATCGTCACGAACGGCCGCGTCTGGGTCGTCCTCGACGAACACCTGCCGGGCCGCTGGGAAGACCGCGTGGCCCTGAAACTCGAACTCGGACAGGAAGGCCACACCTTCGCAGGCGACCTCGCCGCGCTGCTCGACGTGGACACCTGGCGGGCCGGGCGATTCCCGGACGCCCTGCACGGCATCCGCCAGCGGCAGCAGCAGCGGCTCGACGAGGCCCGCATCCGCCGCGAGAAGACCCCGCTGGTCGAACAGGTCCGCCAGCAGTTCGGCATCGCCACCTTCGAACTCGCCGCGCAGGCCGCCGCCGAGATGAACCGCATCACCGAAACGGAGCGCGACGTGCTGATCGGGCACGCTGCCGCACCGAGCGTGACGGGTGGGATTCCGATGACTTTCACAGCGCTGGGCTGTACGGCCCGCGTCCTCTACTTTCCGGAACCGGGCACCAGGGGGCTCTGGCGCATGCTGGCGGGCAGTCAGGTTTCCACACGACTGCGCGAAGAGGGTAGTTGGCTGGAACTATGCCCGACAGGGAACGCCTTGAGGCCGTGACAGCCACGCTCGCAGCGTCCAAACGCGATCGGTCAGCCCAATCGCCATCGCCGGTGTGC
This sequence comes from Deinococcus depolymerans, assembly GCF_039522025.1. Lineage (NCBI taxonomy): Bacteria > Thermotogati > Deinococcota > Deinococci > Deinococcales > Deinococcaceae > Deinococcus > Deinococcus depolymerans. The sequence goes on from NZ_BAAADB010000018.1 coordinate 15,560, forward strand.
GCTGGAGG